>NZ_JBYNRX010000059.1:0-33277 GCF_057785375.1 Roseiflexus sp. | reverse complement strand
GCAGGTCTGAGACCGGACCCGCCGGATTCTGTTGCGCCAGGCGGGGCGCAGACCGGACCCGACGGATCCCGTCGCGTCGGGCAGGGTGGAGACCAGACCCGACGGATCCCGTTGCACCGGGCGGGGCGCAGACCGGACCCGACGGATCCCGTCGCGCCGGGCAGGGTGGAGACCGGACCCGCCGATCCGCCGCAATGGGGGGCAGGGCGGAGACCTGCCCCGACGGATTCTGTCACGCCGGGCAGGTCGGAGACCTGCCCCGACGGTCGCGCCGCCGATTATCGAACCACAAGGGGCAGCGACACGAACACCATCTCGAACGCCCCGATGTCACACCGGCCGCCCTGAGGGCGGAAGACGCCGCGCTGGTCGGTGGCGGCGCAGGAGGCGTTGTCGCCCGCGTTGAGCGCCGGGCTGCTCGCAGTGAGCGGGAAGTAGGCGGGTGAGCCGGTCAGCGCGCCGAGGTTGGGGTCGGCGCCGATGATGTTGCCGTCCGCGCCGTCGGTCAAATCGCAGGCGTTCGCACCGGTGTCTTCGATGAGGTTGTTGTTGTTCGTGCCGCCCAGCGTGCCGACGCAATCGCCGCCGCTCGCGCTGTTGGCGATGATCGTGTTCCTGAGCGTCGCGCTGCCGCCAGCAATGCGGATGCCGCCGCCGTTCTCGGCGCTGTTGCCGGAGAAGGTGCTGTTATTGACCGCCAGTGTGCCATTGTTCCAGATGCCGCCGCCGCCGCCGCTCAAGCCGGTGGCGCTGTTGCCGGAGAAGGTGCTGTTGATCACGGTCAGCGTGCCGCTGCTCAAATTGACAATGCCGCCGCCGCTGCCTGCTGTGTTGTTAGAGAAGGTGCTGTTCCTCACGGTCAGCGTGCCAGAATTGACAACGCCTCCCCCGCTCAACGGGGTGCTTGCCTGCCTGATGGTCAGGTTTTGCAGGGTCAGGTTCGCGCCGATGTCCACGATCATCACCCGCACAACGTTGTTGCCGCTGATAGTGACGTTCTGCCCGCTGCCGTCGATCGTCAGCGTTCCCTCCCCGCTCACGATACTGGGCAGCACCCAGCCGAGCGTGATCGTGCCGCTGACGCTGAAGGTGATGGTGTCGTTAGCATTGCTGGGTGAGCCGGGGCAGTCGGTGTCGGCGCCGTTGTTCGCTTCCTGAATCGCTTCGCGCAGCGTGCAGGCGCTGTCGTTGGCAATCGTATCCAACAGCGAATTGACAACATACCCCGCTGCGTACACGGGCGGAGCATGCTGCCGCGCGAACAGCATCACAACCAGCAGCAGAGCGACGACCAGACGTAACTGTTTCATGATGACCTCCTGGAATGCGTGCATCGACAAGGATACCGGGCGTCAGGGAATGCGGTATGCCAGCAAGACGATCTCAGTAGAACCCATATCGCTCGCGCCGCTCGATTTGACCATGCCCGCGCCCGGCGCGTGCCAGGCGATATTGGCGCTGTTGAGCGTGAACGCGAGCGCGCCGGAGATGTAGATGTCTATTTTGTTGGTGCAATCCACCCGCAGCGCCTGGAACTCGCCTGCCGGGACGGTGACCGTCTCGACGTTCCCGGCTTTGCACGAAAGCGCCGCCACATTACGGGTTTGCACGGTCACGCCAGCCGTGGTTTGCTGGCCCGAATACACAATGTTCTGCGTCCACGTCTGCCCCGGCTGCGGATCGGCGGGAAAGGTCACGCCGTCGTTTGACTCGACCGTGAACGTGAACTGCTCGCCAGCGGCGGCTACCGTCGGACCGCCGCCCGGAGTCAAGGCAATGAGATTGCCGTCCTGACAGGACCAGTTGCCGGTGCGGGTCGTGCCGGCGCTGAAGGTGTCCTGGTCATCGAAGCCATCGGCGCGGACGGTCGTGATGGCGCGGGTGAAGGTGTCGTTGCTCACGCCGCTCAGGCGGTATTGCCACGACGCCCCCTGCACCACCGGGTAATATCGGTTCTGGCACGCCCCGGCGGCAGCGCCCTGCGCGGCAGGCGCTGCCGTTGGCGTGGCGTTCGGCGGTGGATAGTAGGGAACCAGCCGCTCTTCGAGTAAACGGGCGACGTTGATCACTGCCTGCCGCTCGAAGCCGCGTCCCTCCACCTCGACGTACCAGCCGTTGATCACCGCGTGAATGGTCACGCGGTCGCCATCTTCCTTGACAATCGCAATCTTCCCCAGCGGGAGCGATTCCGCTCCTGCGACAAAGTCGGGATATTGCAGGTTGGCATCATAAATCTGCTCGCCGGGCGCTTCCATCCTGATGGTGACATAGACCTTCTGCCCGTTACTGAAGTTGTAGTAGCAGGCCGTCTTGTTCACCGCGGCTTCAGGCACTTTGTCGGAAAGGGTCTGACCAAGCAAGGCGCTGACATCGGAGTCGGTCAGCAACGCGCATTCTTCCATTCCGGCAGTATCGAGCGGGCGCGGATCGAGCGACGCAGCGGCAGGCGCTGTGGTTGCAACGGGCGCCGGGGTTGGCGCTGCGGTCGGCGACAGGTTGGCGGCTGGCGTCGCCGACGGCGCGCCGGAAGGTTGGGAGACAGCCGTCGGCGCTGCCGTCGCGCCGGGGACGGAGGACGCGCCCGACGAACAGGCGGGCAAAAGAAGCGCGATCAGGATCAGACCGGGATAAGCGAGTTTCATAGTGATCTCTGTTCCTTGGAGCGAAACTCTGATAGCGATGATTCGATGTCGCACAGGATGGCGTGTATTGGCCGTCCTGGATTGGCGTTGGTTTCGACAGGCTCAGCCAACGCCGGTTGTTGCCCGGCGGCTGATGGTGTTGGAGTCATTATTCCGTTGTCTGCTCGTCCGCCCGGCGACTGAAGTCGCGGGCTCCGGAAGCGAAGCCCACCTGCGCGGGCTTGACCTAGCGATACCGGATTATTGTGTGAATGTTCAAATCCAGGAGAGCGACCGATCCGTATCAGCCCGTCTCAATCCGCGCGCATCCGTGTACTATCACGTACTGCGCAAACGCGCAATGAACGCGCTAAACTGCATTGATCACGGGTTGCTGGCGTCAATCCGCGAAGGTGCACGACCACCGTCCCTTGAGCCGTGTGGTTTCAAAGGTTCCCGACTTGCCATCGGGTGCGACGACGACGGTTCCTTCCCCGGCGAACATTTGCAGATCTTCACCGGGGCGATAGAGACCGACCTCGAATCTCGCCAGCGTCGGCTGATTCGGAGTGACCCCGCCGCTGACAGAGAGGAGGAAGGTGGCGACCGGCGTCGGCGGCTCCTGGCCCGCAATGAACGTAACAATGAAGGGATCTGCTGAGGGCGTGAACGAGCACATGGCAAATCCGGCAATCGAAACGATGTTCAGGCTCTTTAGCGTGGTGACGCCTGCCATCTCCGGCGGCGCTTCGATCACGACTTCCATATCGATCAGGGCGCCGGAGCCGGGAACAGCCGTGGGAGCAAGAGCGCTCAGTGATGTAGGGGTGAACGCGATCACGCGGTCCGTCAGGAGCCGACCGATATCAATGAGCGCCTGCCGCTCGACTCCATACCCATACAACACGGTGTACCATCCGTTGACCACCAGATACAGTGAGAGATTGCCGCTGTTATCCCGGATGGCTGCGACGTCGCCTAGCGTAACAGGTTCGACCGTATTGCCCAATCCCTCTTGTAACTTGATCACCTTATCGTACGCTTCCCTACCGGGATTGAGCAGGTCCATCTCGAAATCGACCCGTTTTTGGCCATCGAATTCGTATGAGCAGGTAAGGATGAACCCATCTTTGAGGGGAACGGTCGTGATCAACGACGAACCGAGAATGCCCGCAATGGACTCTGCGTTCAAGACCGCGCAGGGTTCACTTGTGCGTGGATCGACCGGTCCGGCGGAGATCGGCGCCTGAGTTGGCGCAGTCGTGGCAGCGGCTGGCGCCTGGGTTGGCGCATTTGCATCATTGGCTGGCTCCTGGGTTGGTGCAGCGGCAGGAGCGGCGGTTGGGGCGCTGGTCGTGGTGTTGCCCGCTGCGCAGGCGGACAGGATGAACAGAACTGCGAGCAAACACAGCAAGGGATGGGCGGTTCGTTGCATGAAAGCACCTCTGAGACGATTGACAGTACGATAACGACCCGGTCGATCATGAGAACCGGACGATTGGTATTGTAGCGATCGAGCGTCCTCAAAACGTCCTCGTCACCATCGAGCGCACACAAAGGTGCGAAGGCGCAATATTCCGCTCTCCGCCTTCCCGCCCGGCGGCTGATGGGGCCCACCCACCTGGCGGCTGAAGCCGCGGGCTACGGTTGCGAAGCCCGCCTGCACGGGCTGAACCGGGCGATACCGGATGATGTTCTCAAAAATCATCATTTGCTCCTGAGGGGCCTCCGGCGATCCGTCCGCGTTCGCGGGAGAGGAAGCGCCGGCGCAGTCCGACGCCCGGCGCGCACATGCCCCCAAAGCGCGGTTTCAACCGCCGGTCGGGGTTTCATAATGCCCGTGTGTGTAAATGTCATTCTATGCGGCGCCCGCCCGCTGGGAATGAGAAGGACACGGATGCGAAGGACACGCACGGATCTGCTCGTGGTGGAAGGCTATCAATCCGTGTAAATCCGTCTCGATCTACGAACTTCTGTGTTCCCCATCACGACGTTTTGCGGCGCTTTCGTGGAGCGGCGACGACCGCCGATTGATGTGCGACGGGCACAGCGTGCAAGCCCGAGGCGCAGAGGGCATCGAGGCAATGCCGACGCAGCCGCTCAGCGTCGGGCATGCCCAGTGGAATCGCCAGCGGCGCGAAGTAGCGCCGGGCGATAGTCTGCGCTTCGATCAGTTCCGCGTCAGAGGCTGCGGTGAAGCCAGGAGCGGCGCGGATCTGCGCGAGCAGCGCCAGTCCCTCGCCGATCAGCAGCTGATCGGGGCAGGCGCGCGCCAGCATCACGGACTTTTCCGCCGCCTGCGCGGCTCCATCGAGGCGACCGAGCCGCAACAGGCCGCCAGCCCGCGCCAACCAGCCAAGGGATTGCACCGGCAGTTCACCGGCGACGCGCGCCTGCTCGATGATCTCATCTGCTTCAGCCAATGCATCGTCAGCGGGCGCTGCCCGCAATCGGTCACACAGATACTGGGCGCGGGCATGCAGGATAAGTGATGGCACATTTGCAGACCTTGCCGCCTGAAGCGCTCGTTCGTGCATGTCCATCGCCTGCTCGACATCACCCAGCAGGCGCCAGAGTTGACCCGCCAGCAAGCCGGTTGCGTACACCACCGGCTGGATCTGCGCATCCTCGGCGCGCGCCATCAGTTGCGCCAGCGACATCGTGGACGACGTTCCCTGCGCGAGAACGACAAATGTCAGATAGGTCTGCATGAGCAACGCGCCATACTGACTGTTTACCTGGGTTGCAATCTGCAATCCTTGCACGAAATCCTGCTGCGCGGCAGCAAGTTCGCCGGTGCGCAGGTAGGCCCAACCACGCCCGGCGTATTTGCCCCACATGCCTGGCATGTACGACACGCCTGCAACCTCGATCGATTGGGTGTATACCCGAATCGCTTCGTCATAACGACCGTAATTGAGCATCAACTGGCCGATCATGGTGAGCGCTGCCGCTTCCAAACGCCGCAGTCCGCTGCGTTGCGCCAGGGCGACCGTTTGATCGAGCATCTCGCGCGCCTGTGCATACTCCTGGGCGAAGACCAGCGCAGTTCCGAGATGGTTCAGGCTTTGTGTTGTCTGGACGATCACACTGTGGACATCGGCGTCATCCTGCTGCATCTGGTCGGTAAGCGCACAGGCGCGTCGCAGGTCATCGACGGCTTCGCGCACCCGTCCCAGCATGAGGGCGCTGACGCCGCGAATATTGAGCGCGCGCACAGCGTTGGGCGCATCGTGCAACGACGACGCCAGTTCGAGCGCCTGCGACGCGACGGCGTGCGCTGCTTCGGCGCGGTCGCAGGTATAGAGCGCGTAGGAGTGCGCAACCAGCGCCTGGATGTAGAGCGCCGGGAACTCACGGCTCACGTCAACGGCGTCGCGCAGGAGCGACAACGACAGGGAGGACTCTCCCTGATACAGCGCAATGGTGCCGCGTTGCACGGCGGCCTGCGCCCGGAGTTCGCGCACATCACGGCTCGTCCCTTCGAGAAGCGACTCGGCGCGCGCGGTGGCGTCCAGCGCCTGTTCAAACGCCGCCAGATCGGTGCTCTCACGCGCGTGTTCCAGCCAGAAACGCGCCGCCGACTGTGTACAGCGCGCCATCTCATAATGTATGGCAATTCTGGCAGCATACCCATTCTGACCAGTATGCACCGTCTCCAGGCTCCGGGCGGCCTGCTGGTGCAGGACGACGGCGCGTTCGGCAGCAATATCACTCAGAATAAGGTCGTGAATGACGTGGTGCGAAAAGGCGTAATCGTCGGCGCCATGGGTGACGGTATCGATCAACAGTCGTCGGGCATGCAAATCGTCCAGCGCCGACGCATACGCCGACAGAGTCCAGCCGAGCATCTGCTGCAATTCGTCATCGGCGAATGAAAACCCCAGGATCGCTGCTGCTTCCAGCATCTGCCGATTGCGCTCACCAATGTCGCGCAGGCGCATTCTGAGCGAGTCGCGCAGCCCTGTCAACCCGCGTCTCTTCGGGTGATGCGAGTCGCGCAGGCTCTCGGCAGCCTCGCGCAGAAAGAGCGGCATGCCGCCCGCGTGCCGTCTGATATCTTCGAGCGTATCGGCATCGATCGCGTCTCGCCCCAATGCCTGCTCCAGAAAATAGTTCGTCTCAGACGGCGTAAACGGCTGGACATGCAGATCGAGCGCGCAGCGCTGGCGGCGCATCATTCGTTTGGCGGAGAGCAGCGACGGGGTAATGATGCCAGATCGGTGGGTGACAATGATCAGCAGCGGGAGCGAAAGACAGATGTCTGCCAGTTCGATCAGGGTTTCGAGCGACCAGTTGTCGATCCAATGCGCATCTTCGATGATCAGAATCGACGGTTGATGCAGTGCGAGCGCCTGTATGCCCTGCCGGATGGCGGAACGCAACGCTGCCGCGTCCGGTTGTGATGGCGCGATCAGATCGGGACGCAACCCGATCAAATCGGGAACCAGCGGCGCCAGACGACGGAGCCAGTCGGCGGCGCTCTGAAGCAGGCGCGGCGCGGCGGCAGTAAAAATGTGTCGCCAGGGCAGGTAGGGATGGCGCTCTCCGACATTCCTCGATGGCTGACAATACCCCCAGAACACGCGCAGTTCCGACGTGCTGTCCATAGCGCCGAACTGTCGTACCGCCTCCTGCACCAGCGTGGTCTTTCCCACGCCGGGTTGCCCGGAAACGAAGACAATCCGCCCGCGTCCTTGCACAGCGTTGCGCATCAGATCGGACAGTTGCTGAAGTTCATCGTCCCGACCAATAAAGAGGGACGCCTTCGAGGAGCGATCAGGCGTCATGGAACGCGCCAGGCGGTGATGGAGAATATCGTGATAGAGGGCGGTTGTCTCCGGCGCCGGCTGAACGTGCAACTCCCGTTCCAGGTCCTGCGCCAGCGTGCGGTACATATCGAGCGCAGCGGTGCGGCTGCCCGCAAGTGCTGCGGCGGTCATCGCCAGCCGCACCGCTTCCTCGTCCCAGGGGTCGTGTGACACCAGCAGGCGCGCCCACCTCCATGCACGACTCCAATCGCTGCGATCCATCCAGGCGCGCACCAACGATTTGAGCAGAAGCAGGTACCGCTGGCGCAGCGCTTCGCGCCGAACGAGAATATCATCGTCTGTGTCGATGCCGGGCGCCAGGTCGCCGCGGTAGAGTTCAGCCGCCGCCTCCATCTCGTGCAGCGTCGTCCATTCCCGCTCGAAGGCATGCACATCGACCTGACACTCAGGCGGCGCATTCCAGACGATATGTTGAGTTGAAACAACCAGCCACTCACGAGCGACAGGGGGCAGGAGGGAGCGGAGCAGATGGAGATGACGGCGCAGATTTGCCAGCGCGTCAGCCGGATCATCGTCGGGCCAGAGGGTGAACGCCAGTTGTTTGCGGGGAAGCGGCTGGCGCGGCTGAAGCGCAAGACGGGTCATCAACCGCCGCAGGCTCTCGCGTTGCGGCAGATTCGTGCGCGCTTCTCCGGCTTCGAGGCGAATATCACCCAGGAGAACGATGCGAAGAGGGGATGCAGTCGATTCCATCGGCGCTTCCCGTTATGAGTGTAGTTTGTCATAGAACCGGATACGCGCAGATTGAGACGGACTCTTGCGGATCAGGCGATGCGCTCCTGGCTTGCGATGGCATACGGATGCGCACAGACCAAGCCAGGTTCGATGGCTTATACCTGTTCGACCAGCGCCGCCATCAGTTCCCGGCAGAAGGCGGGGATGTCGGCGACCACCCGCCCCCAGACCAGGTTCCCGTCGCGAAAGGCGGCTTCATCGACCCAGATGGCGCCAGCGTTGATCAGGTCGTCTTTGATACCGAGCGAGCCGGTCGCTCGGCGACCACCGACGATCCCCGCCGAGATGGCAATCGATCCGCCGTGGCAGATGATTCCGATCACCTTGCCAGCCGCATGCATCGCCTGCACCAGGTCGGTCACCGCCCGATAGCGGCGGAGTTTATCCGGCGCCCAACCGCCGGGCAGCACCAGTGCGAAAAGATCATCGGCGCGCAGTTCGGCAATCGTAGTCGTCGGCGTGATCTCCAGCCCATTCTTCCCGCGCACCGGGCGCAGATCCAGACCGGCCGCCACAACCTCGGCGCCTTCTTCCTGCAACCGCATCATCGGCACATAGAACTCGAGGTCTTCGACGCCTTCCGCCAGCAGAATTGCAATGCGCTTCCCGGACAGTCGCATAGTGTCGTCTCCTTCACTATTTGTGAACGATTCATTGTACCGCATTTCGCGGGAAGGAAGGGTGGATGCGGGGTCATCATATTTGGAGAGGATGCCGTCGCGCTACGGGCGTAAGCCCGCACTACGGACGTGCAAGCCCCCGCTGCGGGCGCAAGCCCGGCTGATACTCATGCGCGGTCATTTGTGCGAGAATAGTTTTTGAGAACATAATCCGGTATCACCCGGTTAAGAGCCTATCCGAAAAAATCGCTGACTGAAGTGCGATCGGGTAGGCGAAGGCAATGCCTTCGCCTACCCAACAGTGGCGAGCACCCCGGAGTGCTGCGGGCGCACGAGACCGCGCTACATTAGACAATCGCACGGGTGAGCGAGAGAGAATGGTTCTCCGGTTATATTGACATATAGTACTCATATGCGCTAAGATTTCAAAAAAGGGTTGCTACAGTTACAACACCCCTTTCTGCACAGGACTAAAGGTGAATCACTCAACGGGCATTGAAAGCGTCCATTAGCAAATGGGCGCCGGGCATCGGCGCAGGCGCTATGGCTCTTTGGTCGCACCATCAAACGAAGCAGATCGGGAAAAAAGCGGTGGAGATCTTCGAGAAAGACATAGTACTGTCGGGTAGTGCAGAACCCCCTGATGAAGGATCGTCGATTAACGGAGTGGATTCAGCAAGAAGTCTCGAAATGCTGAGATTGCAAGCCATGATTAACCTGATGAAGGCTGATGGTATAGCCCGAGCCGAGGAGCGTGAGTTCATGCGAATTATTATTAGCAATACAACGTTAACCGAGGAAGAGAAGAGTCTTCTCATCAATCATATGGACATAGGAGAGAAGTTTACTATAGATTCGCCCGAAGATACCGTAGGCTTACTCATTGACCTGATAACACCCGCAAAATGTGATGGAAGCGTTCATGTTGCGGAGAAAATGTATATCAGACAGGTTGGCAGGTTAATGGGGTTTTCTGATCACGATATTGAGGAAATGCTGGAGTCTGTCAACAACCGGGATCGGTCACATATCAGTACATGACGCGTTTTGGCATGGAGGGGCAAGGGTGCGCCTTGCCCCAACCCTCTTCTCCCTGTAAGGAAGAAGGGGGATGAGGAGAAAACGGGCAGGAGGACACCGCAAACGCACATTACCTCTCTGCGCCTTCCTCCTCCTCCGCCAGCAACCCCAGGCTATCGTCGGGGTGCAGGTGGTGGATGACCAGGCGCAGTCTCCCCGGCGGCGTGCCCAGCACCTCCTGAAAAATGGCGACGGCTTCGCGCGCAAAGGCGCGACGGCGCTCCGGCGGCAGCGGTTCTTCGGCAGCGTAGAGTACTTCGAGCAGTGGCATCGTACATCCTCCCCTTCAGCCCTTCTCGCAACGCTCGCCTCGAAGCGTCCTCCGGCGGACCGCAGGCGTTGGCTGTGACAGGCTCAGCCAACGCCACCCGCATTCAGGCTGCGACAGGCTCAGCCAACGCCACCCGCATTCCGATCGTCCGCTATGCCTCGTTCGGCGGACCGCAGGCGTTGGCTGCGAAAGGCTCAGCCGACGCCGCGAGAAACGCGCTACACAAATCGCATGCTCACCGGCGGCTGCCCGTGGATTTCGAGCGTGAACAGGTCGCCGGGGCGCGCGGGAATGGCAGGACCGAGTGAGCCGGACAGAACGATGTCGCCGGGTTCGAGGCTAATGCCGAACGAAATCATTTTGTTCGCCAGCCAGGCGACGGCGCGCGCCGGGTGCCCCAGCGCCGCTGCGCCAATGCCCTGAACGGCGGGTTCGCGGTTGTGGTGGAGTAGCATGCCCATCGTGCGCAGATCGACGTGGCGCAGGGCGCGACTCCAGGGTCCCAGCGTAAAGCCGCCGTATGATGCGTTGTCGGCGACGGTATCGACCAGTGTGATGCGCCAGTCGGCGATGCGGCTATCGACGATCTCGATGGCGGCGGCGATCGCGTCGGTGGCAGCCAGCACGTCGTGCAGGGCGACCCCCGTTTCGCGCAGCGGACGCCCGATGAGAAACGCGAGTTCCCCCTCGACGCGCGCTTGCAAAAACAGGTCTGCCGGCACATCGACATGCCCGCCGGTCAGCGGGAAGTAGCGCGATGCCCACAGGCTGCCGTAGTCCGGTTCGTTGACTCCGAGTTGTTGCTGGATGGCGCTGCTGGTCAGCCCGATCTTGCGCCCGATGATCCGTTCACCGCGCGCCAGGCGCATCTCCGTCCAGCGCGATTGAATAGCATACGCCTGTTCGGGCGTCAGCGCCATGCTCTCGCTCAACGGCGCCAGCGGCTGGCGCTGCTCCCAGGCATCGTCGAGGCGCTGCGCCACGGCGTCGATGTTCACCCCGCCTACTGATTGCTCAGGCATACCGTCTTCGCCTCCGTGAAAAACTCAAGGCTGTGGCGCCCGCCTTCGCGCCCGATGCCGCTCTGCTTCATGCCCCCAAACGGCACGCGCAGGTCGCGCACAAAGAAGTCGTTGACCCAGACGGTGCCAGCATCAATGGCGCCGGCCACGCGCACGGCGCGTCCCAGGTTGCGCGTCTGCACAACCGCCGAGAGACCATACGCAACGCCGTTGGCAATGGCAATCGCTTCGTCCTCACCGTCGAACGGCGCAACCGTGACGACCGGACCGAAGATCTCCTCCTGGCAGACGCGGTCCTGCGGCTGAACGCCGACGATGATCGTCGGGTTGAGGAAATTGCCGCGATCAAACGGCGCCGACAGGTCGGGCTGATCGCCGCCGAGGACGATTTCCGCCTGCGTGCCGCGCGCAATGTCGATGTAACTGCGCACCCGCTGTAGATGCTCTGGCGCAATCAACGCCCCCACGGTCGTCTCCGGATCCATCGGATCGCCGACGCGCAACTGCTGCGTGGCGGCGATGAACCGCTGCAAGAACTCGTCGTAGATCGGGCGCTCGACCAGCAGCCGTGGACCGGCAAGGCAGAACTCTCCCTGGTTGAAAAAGGAAGAGCGCAGGCTGATCGCCACGGCGCGATCCAGGTCGGCATCGGCGAAAATGATATTGGCGCCCTTGCCGCCCAACTCGAACGACAGGCGCTTGAGGGTGTGCGATGCCGCGCCCATGATGATTTTGCCGGTCGTGCTCTCGCCGGTGAACGAGATCAACTGCACGCCAGGGTGCTGCGTCAGCAACGCGCCTGCCGACTCAGGACCAAACCCGTGGACAGCGTTGAGCACCCCCGGCGGCAGACCGGCGCTGTGCGCGATCTGTGCCAGTTTCCACGCCCCGATCGGCGTCAATTCGGCGGGTTTGAGGACGACGGTATTGCCAAAGGCAAGCGCCGGACCGATCTTCCATGTCGCCTGGAGCATGGGAACATTCCAGGGAGTGATCAGCGCCGCCACGCCAACCGGCTGGCGCAGCACATAATTAATGTAGCCGCTGTCCATGGGATAGGCTTCGCTATCGTGGGTGACGGCAAAATCGGCGAAGAACTCGATGTTGGCGGCGAGGCGCTGCACGTATCCGGCGCGGTTCTCGCGGATCGGTCTGCCGACATCCCAGGTTTCGATCTGTTCGAGTTCTTCCGTGTGCGCGCGAATTGCATCGGCGAACGCCTTCAACACCCGCCGCCGTTCGGCAGCGCCAGCGCGCCTCCATACGGCAAAGGCGCGCGTCGCCGCCTGCACCGCTGCATCGACTTCATCGGCGTGACCTTCCGGCGCCGTGCCGATGACTTCATTCGTCGCCGGGTAAAAAATCTCGAAGCGGCGCGTTCCTTCAACAAATGCGCCGTCGATGTAGTGTTGCACATGAAATGAAGGGATCTGCATTATTCTCGCTCCAATCGCACAATCAGGCAGTTTGCGTCTGATCCGATCACTTCCAGCGTTCCCGGCTCGGCTGGCGTCGCTGCCGACGGTGAGCCGAAGAAGATGATCTGACCCGCACGCAAACCGCCGGTCATCGTTGCCAGCCAGCCCAGGCGCGTGTACAGATTGCCAAGGGTGCGCAGGTCTCCCTCGGCGCGGAGCGTGCCGTTGAGGTAGAGACGCAGCATGCCGTCGGGCGGGTGATCGATCATGCGCACGCCGAGCAAGAACCCGCCGCCCGAACTGTTGTCGGCGACGACTTCGGCAGCGCTGAAGCGATACCCCTCCCAGACGCTGTCCAGCACATCGACGCCGAGAAACCACCCGCCGACCGCGGCAGCGGCTGCGCCAGGAGCGGCGCCCGGCGCCAGCGGCGCACACAGCACAGCGGCGAGTTCCGGTTCGACGCGCGGCTGAATGAACCGGCTGAGCCGCACCGGGCTTTCCAGCATCATGTCGAAGAAAATGCGCCCGTAGACCGGCTCGGTGATGCCCATTTGCTGCTGTTTTGCCGGGCTGAGCAGCCCCAGTTTGTACCCCTTAATTGGCTGACCTTCGCCCAATGCCGTCTGAATGGCATACGCCTCCGCCAGCGTCACCTGACGCGCGTTTCCACGACTGGCAATCGCGCGGCGACTCGCGCGCGCCTGGCGAATTTCTTCCAATAGCGCCAGCGCATCAGCGCTCAGTTCCATGGCTCGTTCCTTCACGCTCTGCCAGTGATCGCCCTCCAACGCCCCAGTGGGTTTTGGGGATTTCATAGATCACCAGGCGAACCTCTTCCAGCGGCAGATCGAAGTGGCGCGCGGCGCACTCCGAGAGGCGGCGCATCAGCGTTGCGCGCTGCTCATCCGTGCGCCCTTCGACCATTGTGACCCGCAATACCAGCATGGCACGCTCTTTCTACCAGAGATACCAGAACGGACCCTCCGCGCCGGCGTCGCTGACCGTCTCCATCCGACCGTACTTGCCGGCAAAGAAGAGCAGCGGCGGTCCGTCGCGGCTGGCAAGGTATTCGACTTGCCCGATGTACAGCGTGTGGTCGCCTGCCGGGTGTGCATCGACCACCCGTGCAACGACGTGCGCCAGCGCGTTGTCGATCAGCGGCACACCATGCTGCCAGACGAATGGGATGTGCAATCCCTCGATCGGACGGCCCGCAAAATGCCGGCTGAGCGCCTCCTGGTCGTCTGCCAGCACGCTCACGCCGTAGCGACATCCTGGCGCCAGCAACGCATGCAGGCGCGCGCGCGCCGCAACCGACACCAGCACCAGCGGCGGGTCGAGCGACACCGACAGGAACGAGTTCGCCGTCATCCCATGCGACTGCCCCTCGTGATAGGTCGTCACAATCGTGACGCCGGTAGCAAATTTGCCCATTGTCATACGAAACTGGCGCGAGTCGAACGGCACAGGCGCAACAGTCGCCCCATCGGTTGGTACGGTCATGATGGTCATCTCCAGCCTTAATGGGATACGGATTTACGCGGGTGCGACGGATCTGCCGTTGGCTTCGACAGGCTCAGCCAACGTCAGCCCCTCCTGGAACTGTCTTGCGGCTGCCGTTGGCTTCGACAGGCTCAGCCAACGTCAGCCCCTCCGTAGATTGCTCTCGTTTGCGCACCAGTTCGAGCGCTACATCCAGGATCCAGTCTTCCTGCCCGGCGACCGTCTGGCGCCGCCCTAATTCGATCAGAATGGCGCGCGGATCGATCCCCAATTGCTCGCCCACCCGCCTGGCATGCAGCAGAAACGTCGAGTAGACCCCGGCGTATCCGATGATAATGGCATCACGGTCGGGGAAGGGCTGGAAGGGCATAATCGGCGCCACCACATACTCGGCGGCGTCCATGAGCGCCAGTACGTCCAATCCTGGATTGACGCCCAGCCGGTCGAGCGCCGCCGCCAGCAACTCGGTGGCGGCGTTGCCCGCACCGGCGCCCAACCCGCGAAGACATCCATCGATCTGGTCAGCGCCCGCTTCCAGCGCCGCCAGCGTATTGCCGATCCCCAAACCCAGGTTGTTATGCGCGTGGAAACCGACCTGCACCCGCAGCGCGGCTTTGAGCGCCCGCACCCGCGCCGCTGCGTCGTGCGGCAGCATCGCGCCCGCCGAATCGACCACATAGACGCAGTCGGCGCCATACGACTCCATCAGGGCTGCCTGCTCCGCCAGAAACTCAGGAGGCCGCATATGGGACATCATGAGGAAGCCGACGGTTTCCAGCCCCATGTCCTTCGCCATCTTGAAATGCTCCTCGCTGATGTCCGCTTCGGTGCACTGGGTGGCGATCCGCAGCACCTGCACGCCGCGTTCGACGGCGGCCTTCAACTCGCGGCGCGTTCCGATGCCGGGAAGGAGCAACGCCGCAATCTGCGCCCGTTCCGCCGCTTCGCGCGCCTCGGCAATCAGGTCGAGGTCGGGTGTGAGCGAGAAGCCGTACTGCAACGACGATCCTGCCAGCCCATCGCCGTGCGTCACCTCGATCACCGGCACACCGGCGCGATCCAGTGCGGTCACAATGTCGCGCACGTGCTGGCGGGTGAACGTATGCCGCATGGCGTGCGATCCATCGCGCAGGGTCGTATCGGTCAGGCGGGGCGCATTCATACCATCACCTCCCGACGACTCAGCAGATGTTGGGCAAAGACTTCGCCAACCCGCCGCGCAGAGGCCGTCATGATGTCGAGATTGCCAGCATACGGCGGGAGGAAATGCCCCGCACCCTCGACCTCCAGCAGCACCGTCACTACTGGTTTACGCCCCCACGGCGTGTCGCGCATGTCGAACACCGGCGGATTCTTCAGCCGGTAGCCAGGAACATACTGCTGCACCTCGGCAACCATCGCCTCGACAGAGTCGCGCACCTGCGCCGGGTCGAAATCGTCTTCCGGGATGGCGTAGACCGTATTGCGCATCAGGATCGGCGGTTCCGCCGGGTTGAGGATAATGATCGCCTTCCCCTGCTGCGCGCCGCCAATGACTTCCAGACCGTGCGCCGTGGTAAAGGTGAACTCGTCGATATTCTGGCGGGTGCCCGGTCCAGCGGATCGGCTGGCGACCGTGCTGACGATCTCAGCGTAGCGCACCGGCGTCACACGGCTGACGGCATACACCAGCGGAATCGTCGCCTGACCGCCGCAGGTGATGAGGTTGACATTCGACGCATCGAGGTGCTGCCGGAGATTGACCGGCGGCACAACATAGGGTCCACGCGCAGCCGGCGTCAGGTCGATGGCGATCCTGCCGGTCTCGTGCAAACGTTTTGCGTGGCGCACATGCGCTTTGGCGCTGGTTGCGTCGAAGACGATCTGAATCTCAGGACGTTCCAGCACGGCGTCGATGCCCTGTGCGCTCGCCGCCACCCCCAACGCGCGTGCGCGCGCCAGACCTTCGGAGTGGGGGTCGATCCCCGCCAGCAACGCCAGTTCCATCGAACCGGGGCGATCAAGAAGTTTGTACATCAGGTCGGTTCCGATATTGCCGGAGCCGAGGATGGCCGCTTTTATCGTTTCATCGCCCATCGAGGCATTCCTCTGTGGTAGCCCAGGTTTTCAGAGACACGCTGAGCCGCCTCTACAATGAGTCCAACATAACTGGCGCGCTGCGCCTGAAAGCGATGCGTCGGCAACGAGATGCTCATCGCCGCAATCACACGACCCTCGAAGTCATAGATCGGCGCCGCCACGCAGCACAGACCGATTGACACCTCTTCCTGATCGCAGGCATAGCCGCGTTGCCGCACCAGTTCCAGTTCGCGCGCCAGGTTTTCCGGCGTGGTGATCGTATTCGGAGTGAAGGCATGCATGCCCTGTTGTTCGAGAATCTGCGCAACCTCGCTCCAGGGCGCGTGCGCCAGCAACACCTTGCCGACGCCGCTACAGTGCGCTGGCAGCCGCGCCCCGACGCCCGACAGCGAAATGTGAACGGCGTGCGTTCCTTCGAGTTTCTCGATGTAGATCACCTGACCGTTCTCCAGCACCGCCAGGTGCATGGTCTCGCCCCAGCGCGCCACGACTTCTTCCATCACCTGGCGCGCCTCGGTGCGAAACTCGGTGGTTTTAAGCAGCGTCTGCCCGAATTCGAGCAACCGCCACCCCAGCCGATAGCGCCCCGGACCGGTGCGGCGCAATAATCCCTGCCCTGCCATGCTACTCAACAACTCCGACGTGCTCGATTTGGGCTGATCGAGTGCGCGCGCAATGTCGCCAACCGTCCACTCAGGGTGCGCCGGCGAGAACAGGTTCAGAACCTCGACGGCTTTCTGGAGTGTTTGAAGCATGGCATACCTCGCTGGGGCAGGTCTGCGACCTGCCCTTACGCTACCAGACCCGCTGGGGCAGGTCTGAGACCTGTTGGGGTAGGTCTGCGACCTGCCCTTACACTATCCAGACCCGCTGGGGCGGGGCGCAGACCTGTTGGGGCAGTCTGAGACCTGCCCCTCCTTGTCGCCCCTCTCCCGCAGTACAGGAGAGGGGCAGGAGGGTGAGGGCCAACCGAATCAGCTCGCTCCGACCAGCTCCTCCTCGGTGCGCGCCTGCGCTTCCTTCTGCACCGGCGGCGTGCCGTACATAAAGTACTCGGCGGGCAGCGGTGAACCGAACCAGATAATCCCCTTCGCCAGGTTCGACTCATGCCAGGTGATCGGCTTCCAGTCCGGATCGAAGATCAGGTAGCCAGCGTCGCCGAACAGTTCGACGCGGTTGCCGCCCGGCTCGAAGACGTACATGAAGAGCGCCTGGCTGATGCCGTGCTTGCCCGGTCCCGCCTCAATTGTAATGCCATAATCGGAAAAGACATCAGCAATGTCCGACAGGTGCTGCGGGATGCCGTACCAGTAGCAGATGTGGTGCAGGCGCCCCTTCGCGCCGGTGGCGTCGCGCATGGTTGCCACTTCGTGGACGAGCGGGCTGACGCTGAGCCACGCGCCCGCTTCGGAACCGTCGTTCAGAATGATGTGTTCCCGCAGCCGGAACCCGAGTTGATCCATCATAAACTGCTTGTTGGGCGTGACGTTCTGGCACAGCAGGTTCACATGGTCGATGCGGCGCACCGGCACGCCGCGCAGCGGCCGCTTCTGCGGGCGGTTGAGCAGATCCGTGCGCATGGTTTCGGGCGCCTGGTAGTACTCCACGTCCCAGAACAGTTCCATCGGGTGGCCGTCCGGCGTGGTGAACTGGTAGGCGCGCCCATGCCCGTGATCGCCGTCGATCCACCCGCGCCCCAGGCCAACCGCCTCAATCGCCTGCACGCGGCGCTCGAGCGCCTGCGGCGAGGTTGCACGCCAGGCGACATGCCCGAGACCCGGCTGATCCGCCTCGGTGACCTTCAGGCTGTGGTGGTAATAATCCTCATACGCGCGCAGATAGACCGATTTCCCCGACCGCTCGGTTTCCTCGAGGCCGAGCAGGTCCTTGAAGAACCAGAGGGTGTCGTTCAATTTCGGCGTCAGGATTTCGACGTGCGCCAGTTGCGCGACATCGAAGATCGGCTCTTTGTAGTCCGTCATGGCTCATCCTCCTTCTTTGCAGGATTTTACTTGCCGCTGCCAAACCGTCGCAGAATAACGTTCACATCATCGGGATTGATCAGATCGGGAACCGTCCAACCGTCGAGGTCGTACTCGCTCAGGCATTGATCGGCGAACCCTTTGTACTGGTCAGCGGCGCCGGTCGCCATCGCCGTCAGCAGCACCTCCAGGCGGATGTTCTCGTGATTGCCAGCATAGTTGCGCTCGTACAGTTCGTGGCGTCCGCCGAACTCGGAACCGATCGCATCCCACAGCAGTTTCATCAGTTTGACGCGATCAAGCGACGAGTAGCCGTTCGAGCCGCGCAGATACTTGTCGAGATAGCCGCAGATTTCAGGGGTCTTGAAATCGACGGCGTGTGAGTTGAGGTAGATCAGCGCGCTGGCGACATCGCTCTCGATCAGTTCCTTGACGCGCGGGTACGCCACCGTCGCAAACACACGGTACGCCAGGCCGTAATCGAGATTCGGCAGCACTGCGCCGTCATTCCAGGGAATCGGCGTGCGCGCCATCGCATCGCTGATCGCCCAGAACAGGTTACGCCACGCCAACACTTCGCCGACGCGCGCCTGCACGCCGCGGAACTCCTTCGCGCCTGTCGCCTCGACCGCTTTCAGGAACAGACCGGCAATAAAGTCGAGCTTGACCGCCATGCGGGTGCAGCCATGGAACGTAAAGCGCGGGATGAAGCCGGAGAGCGGGAAGAAGGCGTTCACCTTCTCGACATCGCCGTAGACGAAGACATTCTCCCACGGGATCAGCACCTGATCGAAGATCATGACCGAGTCGTTCTCGTCAAGGCGGCTCGAAAGCGGATAATCGAACGGGCTGCCCATGACCTCCGCCGCCATCTCATACGATGGGCGGGCAATCAGTTTGACGCCGGGCGCGTCCATCGGCACGATGAAGATCAGGGCAAACTCTTTGCTCCTGATCGGCAGCGGGCCGTAGTGCGCAATGAAGTTGTAGTGCGTCAGCGCCGAACCGGTGGCGACGACCTTCGCACCGCTCACGATCAGACCGGCGTCGGTCTCGCGCTCGACGTGCATATACACATCGCGGATTTCGTCCGGGGGACGGTTGCGATCAATCGGCGGGTTGACAATCGCGTGGTTGAAGTAGAGCACTCGCTCCTGCGACTCGCGGTACCAGCGCCGCGCATTCTCCTGATACGGCGCATAGAACTCCGCATTCGCACCGAGGGTTGCCAGGAAAGCGGCTTTGTAATCGGGACTGCGCCCCATCCAGCCGTAGGTCAGCCGCGCCCATTCGGCGATCGCATCACGCGCGCCGACCAGTTCGTCCGCACTGCGCGACGCGCGGAAGAACTTGTGAGTGAAACCGCCATTGCCGGTGTCGGTGGGGCAGGTCAATACTGGTTGTTTCTCAGGATCGTGCAGTGCATCGTAGAGGCGGGCAACCATGCGGGTGGCGTTGCGGAACGCCGGGTGGGTGGTGATGTCCTTGACACGCTCGCCATAAATCCAGATTTCACGCCCATCACGCAGACTTTCCAGATACTCCTCGCCGGTGAGGGGCACAGTCGTTTTTGCCACAGTCTCGACGGTCATTCGTTGACCTCCCTTTTCTTCGTACTATCACCATTGATGCCGTTCAAAGGAAACGCCTGCCATCGCCGCCTGCCGCGCGGCTTCGTGTCACCTCCTTACTTCTCCCGCCTGTTGCGAACTGCGGTATGCGGAGACGATTGGTTGAAAGAGCGTTGTTACGATGGCTTAAGGCTACCACTGATACGACGAAACTTCCAGATCGATTTTCGGCATAGCCGAACGGCGTCTTGATTTATCGAATGATTGTGGCGAACAGGTTGTGTGGGTGTGTATCATAAGGGGGACACGGATTCACACGGAGGCAGGCGGTCGGACGCAGGTCCTTCAGGAACGATTTCAATCGCCGGCAGCCGCTCCATCCAGCTGGCGCCGTTCAGTTGCAATGGTAGTACGTTTGCTCTACAATGGTGCGTAGTCACCATGTGACAGGAAAGGCCAACTCAATGCCGCTCCAGATCGACATCCCGCACGATGCAATCGCCGCCTTCTGCCAGCGCTGGCGGATCAAGGAACTGTCGATCTTCGGCTCGGCGCTGCGGGACGACTTCCGCCCCGACAGCGATGTGGATGTGCTAGTGGTGTTTGATGAGTCGGCGTCATGGAGCCTGTTCGACTTGGTGCATGCGCAACAAGAACTTGAGCGCATGTTTGAACGACCGGTCGATCTGGTTGAGAAAAAAGCTGCTCGCAATCCCTTCCGCCGGCATCACATCCTTCATAATCGCGAGGTTATTTATGCAACTGGAAGAGCGTGATCCCGCTTACCTTTGGGATATGCTTATAGCGGCTCGATCATACGATAGAGTCGATCACGAACGCATTTATGCCATCGCACGCGAAGAGGCGCCACAGTTGATTGCTCTTCTGGAACCTCTAATTCCGCCGCTTCCTCCTACGGAAGACGACTGAAGCGCAAGTATCCGCTTGACGGCGCCATGTCTACACCTCCCGCAATTGAGTCCTCACTCACCACCGCCGATCTGCCGGCGTCCATCCTGAGCGCGATCGACGCATGCGCTGAGGCGTGCCGCGCCACCCTGGTCCGGCTCGCAGGCGACCGCGACCGCCTGCGGGATGCGCTGGCGCGCCGCATTCACCCTGCACCCGAGGGTCCGGTGCGGCGGTTGTGCGCCGTCGATGGCGCGCATGCGACTGTGCCCGCTGCTGGCGCCACGTTCGCCGCCATTGCCGCCGTCGCGGTCGAAGACGCCGAACTGACCGATCAGGATGTGCTCGTACAGTTGATGCCGCCGGTCGAGGAACTGGAGACGATCATCAGCGGCGCACGCACGGTGATGGAACTGCGCCTGCTGGCAAAGCGCATTCGCGCAACGAGCAGCGGGCTATTTGTACTCGATGGATCGTTCTATTCGGTGCTGCTGGAGATCAACCGCCTGCTGGTGCGCCACGCTCAAGACGCGCGCAGCGGACGGATGGCGACGTGGTGGAAGTCGTTCGATGATCTGCTCGAAGCCTTCTTCGCCGGTGAAGACTGGCGACTGGTCCTTTCGTCGCGGCGAGTGATCGCCCATCCCAAACTGGCGACCGCTGCCGACGATGTGGCGCACCTCGCGCCGCACCTGTCAGGAACGGTGACTGACCGGATGTTGTGGAGCACCGTGCTGGAACCGGGGGAGTATGCGTTGCCTGCGCCGCTCATCCGCCGCGACCGGCCCCATCTGCTGACCGGGTACCGTTCGCCGCGCCTGAAAGATTTTGGCGAGCGTCGGGCTGCCATCGAGCAGGGGTATGGTCAGTTGTACGTTATCTACTACCGGCCCGACGCTGCCGCTCCAGCATACCGCATCGAGCTGCCATCCGCCCTGATCGCGCGTGAGCCGCTCGGCGCGGTGCTGGCGACGTTCCGAGCGGCATTGCGCACCGGCGCACTCCAGGAACCACTGCCGCAGTTTCTGGCGGATGCCATCTGCCGCCAGACCGGGCGCGCACTCGAAGCAACCGCTGAAGGCGCGCGCACGGCATTGCAGAACGAATTTGGACTGAACCTGGTGCAACGCTACCTGGGACCGTATCGGACAAGATGATCGGCTCTGGCGACTTACCGGCTTTGTTCTGGATAAACATGCATTCCGTCCCATTGCGCCGCCTGCCAGAGTTCACGGTCGAAGGTCGCCAGAGCGACAGGTTCTACCAGCATTTCCTGCCACGTTCGTGCAGCGGCAAGATGCACTGCGTCATACGTTTGAAGATGATACCGACGTGCCAGCGAGACAGCGCGTTCCACTATTTCTGTTGAAATCAGCAGAACATTGATAAGTGACCAGTCATTCTCGAAATCTTTCCAGAACAGCGCTCCATTGTGTTCGGACACCTGACCTGCCCGGATCAGACGCGACATAGCAGACGCCATTTCCACCTTCGTGATCTCAACCGTGCCAATCGCATCTGCGTGCTGTATCCATCCTCGTACATCAGCGGCAATTTCCCTTGAGCCCGTCTGAGGAGGCCAGCCGCTTCCAGAGCGCGTATACGCTCTTCGAGCGAAGGTGCTACGGACGTGAGATATCCTATCACTTTGCCATGCTCCGTGATCATCACCGTTTTCCCGGACTTGACCATGCTCAAATATGAACTCAGCCGGCTCTTAAGTTCACGAACGCCTGCTTTGATTGCCATCGTGCCACCCCATGGATGATGCAATGATACCGATCGATGTGGCTACATGATACACTACGTGGACACTTACGATTGTGGGTAACTGTTCACCGAAGTCGTCGCCTATGCGTTAGAGCCTATCCAGAAAAGCTCGTTGGGTAGGCGAAGGCAATGCCTTCGCCTACCCAGGCGCACTTCAGTCGGCGATTTTTCGGATAGGCTCTTATACTAATACGCGGTCACACTATTGCTGGAGCGCTGCGGGCTAAAGCCCTCGCTGAGCACGCGGTTCGACCGTGCTCACCGCACGTGCAAGCCCCGTCGAGGCTGCTGATACCAGGGCGCAGTCATGCGCCCACAACCGCCAACGCATAGTGTGGATCGTTACGCCGTGCGCACCGGGCGCTCGAACGTCTTGTCTGACTGACCGCGCATTTAGTTATAACAACCGAAAGGCGCCGGCATGCTAGACATTGCCCCTCTCCCCGGCGTGCAGGGAGGGGGGCGCATTGCGGGCGAGACGCCCGCGCTCCTGCGATCGCCACCGCGTTGCATGCGGTCGAGACGCCCGCGCTGCCGGGGACCCTCTCCCCGGCATGTGGGGAGAAGGGTGAGGAGCTACGTTGTCGCCGTTGTGGTCGCCGGCACAGGCGCCTGGCGCTTGGGAAGTTCGATAAGCGGGATTTCGTTCAGGCGCGACACGCCCTGCAACTGGAGCTTTTCGGCAAAGTGACAGGCAACCCAGTGCTCGCCGCCGATGTCGCGGAGCGGCGGTCGCTCGACCTTGCAGATGTCCTCGGCATAGCGGCAACGCGGATGGAAGTAGCACCCGGATGGCGGGTTCGCCGGGCTGGGCACATCGCCGGGGAGTTTGATCGGCCGCGTGCGCTTGCGTGGGTCGGGCTTCGGGATAGCAGCAAGCAGCGCCTCGGTGTACGGATGTTTGGGGTGATAATAGAGATCCTCGGTGCTTGCCATTT
The DNA here is from genome assembly GCF_057785375.1 of Roseiflexus sp. NCBI lineage: Bacteria > Bacillati > Chloroflexota > Chloroflexia > Chloroflexales > Roseiflexaceae > Roseiflexus > Roseiflexus sp. The sequence continues at coordinate 9,923 of NZ_JBYNRX010000059.1, read as the reverse complement.
CGACGATGTACCCGACGTACATCACCGCCACGCGGTCTGAAATGTGCTCGACGACGCTCAAGTCGTGCGCAACGAAGAGGTAGGTCAGGTCATACTTCTCCTGCAAGTCTTCGAGGAGATTGAGCACCTGCGCCTGGATCGACACATCAAGCGCCGACACCGGCTCATCGCAGACGATCAGTTTTGGGTTGAGCGCCAGGGCGCGCGCAATGCCGATACGTTGTCGCTGCCCGCCGGAGAAGGCGTGCGGATAGCGTGTCATATTCTCGGGACGGATGCCGACTTCCTGGAGCAACTCAGCGACGCGATCCTTGAGCGCCTGACCAGAGGCGACTTTCTGGATTTCGAGCGGTTCGCCGACGATCTGCCCGACTGTCAGGCGCGGGTTCAGCGACGAGAAAGGGTCCTGGAAAATAATCTGCATATTTGGACGCACCCGCTTGAGTTGGGAGCGGTTGAGTTTTGCCAGGTCCACCTTGCCGATATTCGGATCATCGAAGATAACCTTACCCGCAGTCGGATCGAGAAGGCGAAGAATCGTGCGCCCGGTTGTACTCTTGCCGCACCCCGACTCACCGACGAGGCCGAGAGTCTCGCCCTTCTTGATATAGAAATCGATGCCATCGACGGCTTTGACATACCCGGTCACGCGCCGCAGGAAACCGCTCTGGATCGGGAAATGCTTCTTCAGCCCGCGGACCTCGAGCAAGATCTCGTCTGATTTGCCATTCTTCTTTGCGGTATCCATAGCGCTCCTCTACGTGTACAAATGACAGCGAACCGTATGCGTGCGCGATCCGGCGACGAACGTCTCATCCGGCATCACCGCATCGCACAGACCAGGAATAGCCGCCGGGCAACGCGGATGGAACGGACAGCCGGGCACCGTTGAATACGGATCGGGCACAGTCCCCTTGATCGACTCGAGTTTCTGACCACGAGCGACGCCAAGGCGCGGAATCGAGCGCAGCAGCGAGATCGTATACGGATGCTTCGGGTCGTAGAAAATATCGTCAACGGCGGCGCGTTCGATGATCCGTCCCAGATACATCACGGCGACTTCATCGCACATCTGCGCAACCACGCCCATATTATGGGTGATGAACATGATCGACGTGCCAATCTCGTTCTGAAGGTCGCGCATCAGATCGAGGATCTGCGCTTCAGTCGTCACATCAAGCGCTGTCGTCGGCTCATCGGCGATCAGCAGCGTTGGCGTACAGGAGAGCGCCATGGCGATCATCGCGCGCTGCCGCATCCCGCCAGACAGTTGGTGCGGATAACTGTCGGCGATACGTTCCGGGTTCGGCATGCCGACCTTGCGCAGAATATCGACGGCACGGCGGCGCGCTTCCGCTTTATCCTGCGTCTGATGCAGCAGAATGGCTTCCTCGATCTGATAACCAACGGTGTAGCAGGGATTGAGCGAGGTCATCGGCTCCTGGAAGATCATCGAGATATGGTTGCCGCGAATTTTGCGCATTTCGGGACCATTTTTCTCGAGTTTGGTAATATCGACCACTTCACTGGTATTGAATTCGCGAAAGAGAATGCGCCCACCCTCGATGCGTCCAGGAGTCAACTGCATAATCGACAGGCCGGTCTGACTCTTGCCACACCCCGACTCGCCGACAACGCCGAGCACCTTGCCGCGCGGAATATTGAACGACACGCCATTCAGTGCGCGGACAACGCCGAGCGTGGTGTAGAAACTGAGCCTCAGATCTTCAACGCGCACAACATCGTCTTTGCTGACAATCTGAGTGCCAGTTGCTGCCGTGCCTGTCCCGGTTGCCACATTCGTCATGGAAAAGCTCCTTCGCCTTCTGCATTACGCATACGGATCGACCGCATCGCGCACGCCATCGCCAAGCAGATTGAACGCCAGCACCGTAATGATCAGCAGGGCTACCGGAATAAGCAACCAGGGATAGGTCACGACCGCCTGCACTGTCTGCGCATCACGGAGCAGAATACCCCAGCTGACCGCCGGCGGCAGAATGCCCAGCCCCAGGAAACTCAGCGCCGTCTCCAATCCAATTGCGCCAGGGATCGCCAGCATGCCAACCACCACGATATGGCTCATCGCATTCGGCATCAGGTGGTGGGTAATGATATGCCAGTGTGACGCGCCGGCGGCCATTGCGGCAGCCGTGTAATCCGCACTGCGGAATGCCAGCACTTTTCCGCGCACCTCGCGCGCCAGACCGGTCCATCCAATCACGGCGATAACCACCGTAATCATAAAGTAGCGCACGGTGATCGGCACATTGAGCGGCACTGCCGCAGCCAGCGCCATATAGAGCGGCAGGTCGGGAAACGACCGGATCAATTCGATCAGGCGCTGGATCAGATTATCGAGCGCACCGCCGAAATATCCCGACGCCGTTCCGACGATCGAGCCGATAATGACAAACAGGAAGACGCCAAAGAAACCGAGCGTCAGCGAGACCTGCGAACCCTTCAACACCCGCGAAAAGAGATCGCGGCCTTCTTTGTCCGCCCCCCAAAGAAAGATTCTGGCGTTCGACTCAGGCGGTGCATCAACGCCAAACAAATGTAATCGCGACGGGAACAGTCCCAGAAAAGAATATTCGTGCCCCTGAACAAAGAAGCGGATCGGATAAATCACGCTGGTGTCGGGCGTGTAGATCCACTGGAACCGCTCCATGTCCAGTTCCTGTTTCAACCCGTAAATGCCTGGACCTTCCGAACCCCAGACAATCTGCGTCGGCGGCGCAAACGCATTGTTCGAGTCGAGCACATCGTGCGGATAGGGGGCAATGAAATCGGAGAGAATCATGATCGTGTACATAATCCCTAACACGATCAGAGCGCCGACCGAGAGTTTACTCTGGCTGAAGCGCCGCACCATCAGTTTCCACTGCGGAATCTGGCCGACGTCTTCCTGCTTTTTGCCTTTAGCTACTTTGGGCAGTTCACCTGCGGCTGTTGCCATGGTTCTATCCTTCCGGTAACACTCAGCGCACCACGTCCAGCGTTTCATTCAAGCCGCACACGCGGATCGACCCAGGCGAGCAGCAGATCGGCGATAAGATTGCCGACCAGCAGCAATGCCGACAACATGACCAGGATTGTGCCTGCCAGATACATATCCTGCGAGCGGAGCGCGTCGAGATAGAGAGGACCAATAGTCGGTAGGCTCAGAATGATCGCAATCAGCGTCTCACCGACGACCAACGCCGGCAGCAGCGTCCCGAGCGACATGACCAGCGGGTGGATGGCGTTGCGCACTGCATGCTTCCAGATGACGGTCGACTCCTTTAACCCCTTCGCGCGCGCCGTCTGGATGTACTGCATATTCAGCACGTCGAGCAGATTGGCGCGCATCACGCGGGTTAATCCAGCCGTTGCCCCAATCGCCAGCACGACAATTGCGATCCAGACGTGGCGAATGAAGTCCCACAGTTTGGCGAGGCTCCAGGGCGCATCGGCATACTGCGGCGAGAAGAGACCGCCTATCGGTTGGTCCCACAGGCGCGACGCCGTAATAAGCAAAATCAGCGCCAGCAGGAAGCCAGGAATCGAGAGACCTAAAAACTGAACAAAGGTAATGAGGTAATCGGGCCAGCTGTAACGATGAGTTGCAGAATATACGCCGATCGGAATCGCAACCAGCCATGTAAAGAGCAGCGCCGTCAACGACAACCCAAACGAAATCCCCAACCGGTTATAGATGCGCTCTGCAACTTTCTGATCGGTCTCGAACGATGTGCCAAAATCACCTTGCAGCGAACGCGAAATCCACTTCCAGTACTGAATATAGAAGGGGTCATCGACGCCATAGCGATCACGCAGCGCCTGGATCATCGACTCGGGAAGGTTGCCGCCCTGCATCCGCAGACGCTGGATCTGCACGTCGAGAATCGATCCAGGGGGCAACTGAATGATCCAGAAGCCCACGAAGGAAACAACGATCAACAGAAAAAACATGTTGACCAGGCGTCGAGCAATGAAGTTGAGCATCTTCGCCTCACTTTGCCTGAGCGCCCATCCGCACAACCCTGTGCTGCTGTCATTGTGAAGAGCGCAAACGACGAAGCAATCGTCTGCTGAGCGGGGAGATTACTGTGCTCTACTCACAACGACCGATCTTTTCTGGCCATTTGGATGGGCTTCAGGTGGTACCCCTCGCGCAGGCGTGCAACCTGCGCGAGGTACACGGATGCACGCTACGCCGTATGCGCCTCGGGGTTATCCCAGTACCACGTCTCCGGATCATAGGTGGCCGGCGACGGGATGATCCACGGGTTGACGAAGCCGCCCAATCCTTCCTTCAACAGGTCGTCGCGGGTCGGCACGTTCATCAAGCCTTTCTTGACCAGAATGATGCGCGGCGGGTTGGCGATCGTTCCGGTGAAGAACGGACCCTCCTCGATGTGGACTTTGATCATATCCCACACGAGCTGGTGGCGCTTCATCGCGTCCGGCTCCACCTTGCTCTTGTCGAACAGTTCGTGAAGCTTGCCAATCGCCGGCATGTAGTCCGGCTCGCCGCGATTGATGCGCGGCGGGTTGCGGTCCCACGGGTTCTTATCCAGTTCCTCCTTCTCCGACGCGGTGCCCCGCAGGGTGTACCCACGACCGTGGAGTGGCGCCCAGCGCTCGGTCTCATCTGCCACCAGCCAGGAGGGGAACACCAGGTGGTTCGGACCATCACCGACCTCCCAGGTAGTCTTCATCGGCAATTCGCCGGCGCGCCACTTCTCGTCGGCGCCCTCCCCCGGGATTGGCGTCAGCACCGCATCGATGCCAATCGCCTGCCAGTCGCGCGCCAGGCGCTCGTTCTTCGACAGGTGCTCACCGCCAGGCGCCTGATCCGCGCCATAGGTGATCTGAATCTGCAACGGGCTGCCGTCCGGCATGGTGCGCTTGCCATCGGGACCCTTCTTGTAGCCTGCTTCGTCCAATATCTGCTCAGCCAGCGCCGGATCGTACTTGACGTAGCTATCGCGCCAGGCCGCATACACCTGCTTGCCCTGGTCGTTGATGTTGTACTCGATCGCCTTCGGGCTGAAGGTGCCGGTCGTCAGTTCGCCAAGACCGAAGTAGACCGCCTTCTGCACGTCGGCGCGGTTGTAGGCATGCGACAGCGCCTGGCGGAACTTCGGATCGCGGAACACCGCGCGCATCTTCGGGTCTTTAAAGTCCATGTTGAAGAAGTAGAGCGAGCCAGTGCCCGAACCGGAGTCCCAGAAGCGAACCTCGAGACCGCTCTTGGCTTCCGCATCGCGCAGCGACTGCACGTCCGCCAGACCCTGGCTATGGAAGTGCGCATGGTCGGCGCGTCCCTCGGTGTATGCCAGCTTCTCGATTTCCTTGTCCTTGACCGCCGTCACAATGATCTGGTCGATATACGGCAGTTGGTTCCCTTCTTTATCGACTGCCCAGTAGTAGGGGTTGCGCGACCAGACGGCGCGGACGCCTTCCTCAAAGATGTCCAGTTTCCAGCCGGTCAGGCGCGGGCAGTCGGGGTTGTTGTGATTGAACTTGCGCTGATGCTCTTCCCAGTCCTTGTACTTATCGGGGTTGAGCACCGGGTTGAACTGCTCCATGTAGTGGTGCGGCATCACCCAGGCCGGACCGATGAACATATTGACCCACATCGCCAGTCGGTCCGCCGTCAGCGGCGCCGGCGCGTCGAACACCATCTCGAAGGTATAGTCATCTGGTGCATTGACAGTCATCAGGGTGCCGGTGCCGGAGCGTGCCTCATCAGGCGGGCTATTGATCGGCTTGAGGCCGGCGGGGTACTCCTTCTCTTTGCCGTTGCCGCCAACCGTGTACTCCCACCAGTACATGATGTCCTTGGTCGTGAACGGCTGGCCATCGCTCCACTTGATCCCTTCGCGGATCTTGAACGTCCACTTGCTCGCGTCTGCATTCGACTCCCAGCTTTCGACGAAGCCCGGACCGATCGCCAGACCATCCTTGAGCCAGCGCAGCGGCGAGGAGCCGTACTGCATCTCGTGGATAAAGCCGGTGATACCCCAGTTGTTGTTGTAGGTCTTCTTCAACACGCCGCCGTACTTGCCAACTGTGAGCCACGGATGTGGCGGAGTGTACGGGTTCTTCGGCAGGCGCTCATCGACCGGCGGCAGTTTACCTTCCTGCACCAGTTTTGCCAGCATGGGCGCTTCTTTGTACTGGGTCGTTACAGGAGGAACAGCAGTTGCAGCGGGAGGAGTGGTCGGTGCGGGCGCTGCGGGCGCCGTGGTTGGCTGAGGTGCTGCAGGCGCCGTGGTTGGACCTGTGGCGGGTTGGCCGCCGCCGCCACAGGCGGCGATCGCGGCGCTGGCCGCCGTCACTGCGGACAGGCGCAGGAATGTGCGCCGGTTGAGCTTTCGAGCGTTGCTCACGTGGTACCTCCTTGTCAGGGCATCTGTAGTTTGTTGACCTTGAACTGTGGAATAGAATCCGAGGACTGATGCTCGCCGTCGGCGGAGCACGCACACCAAGTGAGGGATTTACGCCATTGTTACCCCCTTCCAGGTTTTGTGCACGGCATTCATGAGGTATTGTATCGCTGTTTTGAAGGACTGTCAAACTGAACCGGTCAACCTTGGGAAGTAGGGAGTAGGGAGTAGGTGCGCCTTTGCACCTGTCACCGGCAACCTTCGCACCTGTAACCTGCCACCTTTGCACGGTCAACACGCGGGCCGCCGTGCGACGGAGACGTTGCGGTGCAACGTCTCTATGTGCACCCCGCGCGGGCGCGCCGCCGCGTGGGCACAGCGCCAGGGCGTGGGCACGGCGTCGCCGTGCCCCTACGTGCCACATGTCCACGTGCAATGGGCGATGGGCAACGTTCCATTCCTGCCCGCAAACTCAAAATCGCACACCAAACACCTGTTCGATCCAGGCGACCCACGGCAGGCGCCGTTGTTCTGTCAGTTCGGGCAATGGCTCACGGTAGACGCCAAACCCGCGCACGGTGAAGAAACAATCTTTCTTCCACCCGCGACAATCGAGCCGTCCGATCACTGTACCGTTGTCGGGGGTCACGATGAGCAGATTGGCGCCGTAGGTGATGTCATTGACAGTGTCGGGCCAGGTGCGCTCGATTAGGACGCTCTCGTAAGCGACGCCGCGCTGATCGAGCACATACCCGATGGCGTCGGAGAACGTGGCGAAACTGCGCGGGCGTAGGAATGCCGCCGCAAGCGCCAGCGCCGCGCAACTCAGAATGCACGCAGCAATGACGAGTATTGGGAGAACACGTTTTGTGGAATGTCGTGCAGACATCAACGGTTGGGCGCCTCCACCTTTAACGTTCAACCTTCCCGCTTTCGCACCTGCTGATTTCACCACAGAGGTGCAGAGGACACAGAGAGCGCCGGAATGCCCACATGTAACCTGCCACAGTATTTCACCGGCAACGTTCAACGTGCAACGTGCATGAGTTCAGCCAGGCGTTGCACCCATGCCATCCACGGCAGCGGTCGCATGGCGCTGATATCGGGAATTGGCTCGCGGTCGATCTCGAGGCGCGCAATGGTCACCCGGCAACGACGGCGATCATCGGCGCATTCGAGGCTGCCAGGAAGGACTTCGCCGCTGGAGAGCGTCACGCTCACTGTGGCGCTGTACGGGTAGACCGACGGTCCATAGGCGTAGTAGTTGACCGCCGAGGGCCAGACCTGTGCGGTAACGATGCGTTCGTGCGCAATCCCGCGCTGTTCGAGTATGACGGCGATGGCGTCCGCGTGGCTGGTGATGGGGCGTGGACGAAGGGCGAACAGCAACGCTCCCGTAAGCACGCAGGCGGCGGTCGAGGCGACAAGCAGGATGAGGATGTATCTGGGGAGTCGCATGTGATTGAGAACCGAGAACTGAGAACTGAGAACCAGAAATAGTCAGGAGTCAACCATCCCGCCTGCCATCTGTCACGTTCCCGTCCACAAACTCAAAATCTGACGTATGCCAGGCGCCTGTTCTATCCAGGCGGCCCACGGCAGTCGTCGTTGCTCCGTCAGTTCAGGCAACGGCTCACGGTAGATCCCGAACTCGCGCACGGTGAAGAAACAATCCGTCTTCCAGCCGCGACAATCGAGTCGTCCCGTCACTGTTCTCGTATCAGGGGTCACGATCAGCAGATTGGCGCCGTAGGTGATATCGTTGACAGTATCGGGCCAGGAGCGTTCGACGAAAATGTTTTCGTAGGCAGCGCCGCGCTGCTCCAGCATATACCCGATTGCGTCGGAGAACGTAGTGAAACTGCGCGGGCGCAGGGCAATCAGTACCACCGCTGCAAGGATGCAGGCGGCAATCGAGGCAGTGATCAGGATGAGGGCGGATCTGGAGAGGCGCATGGTCATGAGAATCGAGAACTGAGAACCATGAACCGGCGTTACGTTCCTAACCTTACACCCTTCGCACCTGTAATCTTCCACATTTGCACGTTCAACATGCGTGCCGCCTCGCGGTGGAATCCGGGCGGGTCTGAGACCCGCCCCTACCGTCTGTCCAGGCGGGTTTGAGACCCGTCCCTACGTTGTTATTCATCTTTCGCGCGGCCACGCCTGACCGTTTCCTTCTTCGGCAGACCGGTCTTCTTTGTGAGGTCGCGGTCGGTGGCGAACCAGAGTTCGGGCGGGATATTGAAGAGCGCGAAGGCGTAATTGCCCATGGGCAGCCAGTACTCCCATTCTTCCGGTGTGCGCCCCTGGTAGGTCAGCACAATCTGCCACTGCGCGACATACATGATCCACACCTTGCGCTTGCGTGTTTCGTCGCCGTCGCGAAAGGTGTAGATCCGCTCGAACTTGATCAGATTGCCGTATGTGTCGTCCGAACTCGACTCGACGACGCATTGCGGCAGTTGCGCCAGCCCTTCGGCGACGCCTTTCTGCAACAGCGGCAGGTCTTCGGCGACCGCTTCGGCCTCGAGCCAGCGCACCCATGCGGAGAAGAAGGTCTGCGGATTCTCGCGTTCAGGTGAAAACAGAACCCCTTCGAGACCATTGTCAAGCTCGAAGCGATACCAGTCAGAGGGGTAACGAAACGTAAAACGCCCATGCGGGTCGGCGTAGGTGTCGACGCCAATAAAGCGCGGGCGCGGCGGACGTTCAGTGCTGGTCATAGGACTGCTCGTTTCTTTCTTTGGGCAGCGCACGTGCTGCGCGTCGTGCCATGTGGTATGGGGTAGAAGTCTCGATAGAAACGTATGCTACCATGAAAATCGGCGCCGGGCAAACACGCAAGGGCGCAGAGGGCAGTCATGATGTGCCAGGAAACGCCGTATCGCTGAATACGAATTGGGTAGCGAAGGCAATGCCTTCGCCTTCCTGGTCGCACTTCAGTCAGCGATTTTTCGGATAGGCTCTAATGGCTTTTGAGAAAATAATCCGGCATCGCCTGGTTAAGCCCGCTCAGGCGGGCTTTGCAGCAGTAGCCCGCAGCTTTAGCCACCGGGCGGGCTGATGCCAAGGCGCAGTCATGCGTCCGCAACACGCCTGCGAGTGCGTGTTGACCGTTGCACCTTACAAAACGAACGTTCGAACATTTTGTCCGACTGACTGCAAGTTAGTGTAAGAATTGAGTCCGGTAGAGCCTGCGAAGGCAGGCTTCGAACCCATAGCCTGCGGCTTCAGCCGCCGGACGCAGAGCGCGCGGGAACAGGGAGCGTTGGAAGGATGCGGAGCGCATGGAGAGCGGGACGGCGGGACGGGCGAAGCGTCGCATAGGCACAAGGAGCAGTAGGAGAATGCGGGACGCACGGAGAGCGGGACGGGCGAAGCGTCGCATGGGCACAAGGAGCAGTGGGAGAATGCGGGGCGCACGGGGAGCGGGACGCCGACAACGCACGTCGATCTCCCACACTTGAGAGGCAAGGGAATAAGAAAGAGGCACACGGCGTCGCGAAACGCTCCTCACCCCTCATCCCTCACCCCTCATCCCTC
>NZ_JBYNRX010000058.1:0-179063 GCF_057785375.1 Roseiflexus sp. | reverse complement strand
CTCTAATATTACAGCGCAAAGTTGCAAGCGGGCAGGTTGAGTAGTCTGGAACCAAGAAGGCATGGTATCTTTCTCCCACCACGATCAATTAGGAAGGAGACGAAGAACACCATGCCCGCGGAAATTGTAACTCAACCTTGCCCGGCGCCCGAATGCAATTTGAGCAAAGAAGACGTTGAGCGATTTTCGGAAGAATTGACGGATTACATGGAACGGGTTGCTCCTGCCTTTCGACGAGTAGAGCAATCGAGGCAAAGTACAGCCTATGTGCGCGGCTTGCTGGGCAATGCCGAGCGCAAGCATGTCGAACAGATGGCGCTGGGTTTGGGGAAGAAAGTGCGAAGTCTGCAATACTTTGTGGGGCAAAGCCCGTGGGAAGTGGAGCCTGTGATTGGCATTCACCAGCAGATGGTGGGGGAAACGCTGGGGGAGGAAGACGGCGTTGCGCTGATTGACGAATCGAGCACGGTCAAGCAGGGCGATGATTCGGTGGGCGTGGCGCGACAATACTGTGGCTCGGTAGGCAAGGTGGCGAATGGACAAGTGGGGGTTTACCTGGGGTATGCCAGCCGCAAGGGCTACAGTTTGATCGAAGGGCAGTTGTTCATGCCCGCTGAGTGGTTTGAGGCGGAGCATACCGAGCGCCGCCAGGCATGCGGCGTTCCAGAAGACCTGGGATACAAGACGAAGCCGGAAATCGGGCTGGAGTTGCTCCAAAGAGCCAAAAAACGGGGTAGTTTGCCCTTTTCCTGGGTGGCGGCGGACGAATTGTACGGGGATTCGCCCACTTTTCGGGATGGAGTGGCCGAGTTGGGCAAGTGGTACTTCACCGAAATCAAGAGTACGACTCCGATTTGGCGCACCCAACCCAAAGTCTCTATTCCCCAATGGAAGGGACGAGGGCGTCGCCCCACTCGCCTGCGGTTGCGTTCTGTCAACCAACGTCCTGTTCAAGTCAAAGACCTGGTGAGAGACATCCCCAAACAAGACTGGGTTCAAGCCGTGATCAAGGAAGGCAGTAAAGGACCGATTGCGTGTGAGTTTGCCTTCCTGCGTGTGATCGAAGCGCGCGGCAATTTGCCTGCCGGCGAAGTGTGGCTGATCATCCGCCGCAATCTGGATGACCCTTCGGTGATCAAATACTACTTCAGCAATGCTCCCGCCGCTACGCCGCTGAGCGAGTTCGTCCGCCTGAGCGGCATGCGTTGGCCGATCGATACCATTTTTGAAGAAGCCAAAGGCGAAGTCGGAATGGACCATTACGAGATGCGCAGCTGGTTGGGATGGCATCATCATATGCTCCTGGTTTCTCTCGCGCATCACTTCCTGGTTCGTTTGAGAATTCGTTTTCAGGAACGGGCGCCCGCCCTCACGATTTATCAAGTCCGTCTCTTGCTGGCCGCTGTCTTGCCAGCGCCTGTCTTGGATAGTCAGGCCGCCTTAGATCGGGTGCGTTATTACCAGAAGCGCAATTTCGTCGCTTATCGCTCTCATCGCAAGGCGAAAGTGGCTCAATTGGTTACTCTCGCCCCCAACCTTGCGCTGTAATACTAAGTGCAGGTCGTTTTCCTTTTTCGATGCGATTATCTGAGTTTTGACTATGATTGCCCGGTCGCAACACTTCCTCGATACGACAAAAGAGAGGGCGCGCCTGATGCCTGTTATCCCCTCATCCCCCAGACTCCTTCTCCCACGAGCGATGCACTGAACGCGCCGAGTCGGGAAGAAGAGCACATATAGGAAGATAACGCCCCTTGCGGTGAGCCTGCCGAACCGCGCTCGCACCAAAGCCCACTGCCCAGGCGAGTGATGCATCCGAAAGGCTTGCCAGGAACTCTGCGCCATTCGCGGTTCGCCCCCCGCCTCGTACCCCCCTTTCCCATTTCGCGTCAATATCGAATGCATTTCGATCCGACTCTGATCACGCTCCTCGGCTATACTGATATACTTAGGAGCAGACCGCGCCGGTAAGGAGCAGTAAATCGCAAGCCGGGAATGCACGCACGGCATGGGACCAAAGGCGCGGCTGCGCTGTGTGTCAGCAAACTGTAACGCTGTGCACTGGCGCTCAAACAAACGCAGGAGTACACTCAGATGGAGGCGATAGTCTGCCCTGTCAGGCGAGAGGTCGATGTGTATGTCGCAATGGGGCGCGCACGCGATATGGCGACGGCCCTGGGGTTCGACGACATCGACCGCACGCGCATTGAAATTGCGGTTCTGGAACTCACGCGCAACATTCTGACGCACGCCGGCAGCGGTGAACTGATGATCGAATGCGTCGAAGACAACGGTCGTCAGGGCATCGCAATCGAGGCGCGCGATCAGGGACCCGGCATCGCCGACATTGCGCTGGCGCTGCGCGACGGCTACAGCACCGCACAGACGCTCGGCGCAGGTCTTCCCGGCGTTCAACGCTTGATGGACGACTTCTCCATCGAGTCGACGGTTGGCGTGGGGACGCGCGTGCGCGCAGTGAAGTGGCCCGGCAAACGCCCCGGCGGGCCTGGAAAGGTTCGCCGATGAACATCGCGTGGGGAGCATACAATCGCGCCAAGCAGGGTCAATCGATCTCCGGCGACATCTGGATGGTGACACCCCTGAACGGCAGCGGCATCCTTGCAGCCGTTGTCGATGGGTTGGGCGGCGGCGAAGAAGCGGCGCGCGCGGCGCGTCTGGCGGAAACCATCTTCCGCGAGCGTGCCGAACGCCCACTTCAGGAGCTCATCCGCATCTCGCACGAAGCACTGCACACCACACGCGGCGCCGTTGTCGGGTTGCTGCGGCTCGACCCGATCCAGAGCAACGCATCGTACATCGGCGTCGGCAACATCGGTATCTATGTCTACAGCCGCAAACCGATCAAGCCGATCTCGAAGAACGGCATTCTCGGATATCGCCTGCCGACCTTGCTCGAACTGACGTATACGTATGACCCAGGCGATCTGTTCGTGTTGTACAGTGATGGCGTGTCGTCACAATTCGCTCAGGATTTGCATCTCGATATTCGTCAGTCGCCGCAGGCGCTGGCAGAGCAGATCGTCCAAATCTACGGCAAACAGTCCGACGATGCCACAGTAGTCGTTATTCAGACCTGAACCTGCGTCTTTGCACCGCTATGCAGCACACGACATCAACCCATCTGACCCACTGGTTGAGCGCCAATCGCGCGACCCTTCTGCCGCTCTGGATTGCTGCGGGTGATGATCTGTTCGCGCCAGACTCTCAAGCTTCTACAGGAAACGGCGAAGCAATCACCGTGCATCCCGATGAGCGCAAGGTCGTGTTGGCGGCGCTGTACGATGGGTTGATCGCTGCTGCAGACGGCGATAAACGTCCGCTCGACGAGTGCCTGACGACGCTGCGCGCCTTGCGGAGCACGATCGGCGAGGACGACCTGCCCCGCCAGATTATGCTGTTCCAGCGGCTGCGCAGCATGTGCCGCCGTGCGCTGTTTCGCGAGTCGATAGAAGCTGATGCACAGCAGTCGCAGGACGATATCTTCTACCGACTTCTCGATGCGCTCGATGATCTCATCGATCACGCCATTACCCTGCTCGTTGAGCGATGGGTCAACGCAGCGCATACGGTGTTGAGCGAACTGAACGAAACCCGCATGCTGGTCGAAAGCCTCTACCGCGATGCGGAAGTCACGGATCGGACAACGCTGCAAGTCTCCCGGCTCAATCAACTGGCGCACGATCTGTCGTCCACGTTCGACCGCGAAACGCACCTGAGGCAGATAAGCGCTGCACTTTCAGAGGTGCTGGCGCCGGTCGTCGTTGATATCTGGCTCATCTCCGAGGATGCCACCCGGCTTGACATGGTCTGGCGCCACCGCGCTCCGGCGCCGGAGATCCGCTCTGTGCCGCTCGATGCCGCCCAAGACCTGGTCATTCAGATGCTTCGGCAGCAAGAACCCCTTTTTGTGGCTGAACCGGCATTACACGACCAGCATGGCTGGCATTTTCCAGGCCATGCGGTGCTTGGCGTGCCGCTCGTCACACAGCGCGGCATTGTGGGGATTATCGTCTGTCAGGGTGAAGAGCATACGCTCGGCGATCGTTCCCAACAGGATTTTGTCCGCTCAGTCGCCGGTCAGGCGGCGATTGCGCTGGAAAATGCGCGCCTGTATGCGGAAGTGCGCGCGTTCAATGCGGTGCTGGAGGAACGGATCGCCGAACGTACTCGTGAATTGCAGATCGAGCGCGATACCCTCGAGACGCTCAACACTATCGCGATCGAGGTCAGCAGCTCGCTCGACGGCGATGTCATTATGCGCAACTCGCTCACGACCCTGGCGAAACTGATCGGCGTTGACCACGGATCGATCATGCTGCTCGACCGGGAAATCGAACAACTGGTTGATCGCGCAGTGCTGGGGAAAAACAGCGACATCGGTTATACACGTTTCATGCTCGGACAGGGCATCGTCGGCTGGGTGGCGCAACATCGGAAGCCGCTGATTGTGGCAGACGTTGCGTCCGACCCGCGCTGGGTGCCGCCGCCACTCGACGACTCGTCGGCAAAACGGAGCGGCTCGATGATCGCTGTGCCGCTCATTGCGCACCACGAAGTCCTTGGTGTTCTGGTGCTCTCTCACGAACAGACCGGTTATTTCCGCGAGGAACACTTACGCCTGCTGACGTCGTCCGCCAACCAGATTGCGATCGGCATTTATAACGCCCAGTTGTACCAGCAGATGGAACAGCAGTACCTTCACCGCCATGAAATGCAACAACGTCAGGAACAGGCGGTCAGCCAGAGCACTGCTATTCTGCAAAGCCTTTCGGATGGCGTCATCGTCTGCGACCGGAGTGGTTCGGTGCTGACGGCGAACCTGGCAGCCGAGAAAATCCTTGATCGTCCTATCGGCGAGTTGGTGACCTGGGATCTTGGGGACCTGCTGCGACGTTTGCTAGGGCGACGCGTCGAGGAATTGTCGCTCGATGACCTGTTGAACAATCCGTGGGATGAACAGCATCAACCGCGTACCCTCTCGACAACGTTCCAGATCGGTCCGCGCACCATTAGCATTACGCTCGATCCGGTGATTTCGAGCAAGGACACGCTCATGGGCGCGGTTGCCGTGTTCCGCGATCGCACGCGCGAGGTCGAGTCTGACCGGCTCAAGACCGAGTTCATCGGCACCGTCTCGCACGAGTTGCGCACGCCGATGACATCGATCAAAGGGTTTACCCAACTCCTGGCGATGGGCAGCCTGGGACCGATCAACGAAACGCAAAGAGAGTTCCTCGGCATTATTCAGTCGAATGCCGAACGCATGATTGCAATCATCAATGATCTGCTCGACATCACCAAGATCGAGACGGGAAGCGTCGAACTTGAGATCCGTCCGATCCACGTCGCGGAAACCCTCAGCGCCGTGATGCTCGATCTTCAACCGAAAATTCTGGATCGGCAGCAACACCTGTTATTGAGCATTCCTGCCGGGTTGCCGCTCGTGCGCGCCGACGCTCGCCGCTTCAATCAGATTCTCTTCAACATCGTATCGAATGCGGTTAAGTACACGCCACGCGGCGGGTCGATCACTATCGAGGCGCGTGAAATCACCGCCGATGCGATTCCTGAGGAGGAACGCGATGGGTTGCGCCCTGGTCGCTATGTGCAGATCGATGTGCGCGATACCGGCGTTGGAATCGCGCCAGAAGACCTGCCGCGCATCTGGGAGCGTTTCTACCGCACCGAGAATCCGCTCAAGGTCGAAGCCGGCGGCACCGGTCTCGGTCTGTCGCTGGTCAAACCCCTCATCAAGCTCCTCGGCGGACGTATTTGGGTCGAGAGCCGGATCAACGAAGGCAGCGTCTTTCATTTCGTGCTGCCGGTGGCGTCCTGATCCCCGAAATCGGCAATGCGACGCAAGGAGTTCTCCGAAGAACGCGCATCGGTGAGCCACTGACGACGATCATCCCCGCCTGCTGCTTCAGACGTGGTCTGATCGCTGTGAAGCCGCGCCATCCATCTGCGGGTCGCCCTTTCCCCCAGCAACGTGCATCGACGCCGGGTTTTCACTATTCTGCCAGATGAAACTTGACAAAGTTTTGATGTTAGGGTAATCTAACACCACAGGTTAACCTTTGCTCATCACTCGCTGGCGCGCTGCGCGTCCCTGTCGCCGACAACCTCGCGGTTGATTGACGACGCCACTGGTCTGTCAGATGTGAGACAGTCGTAGCCACTGTCTGGAAAGGAACACATGCACCATGCACCGGATGCCAGGGCTTTTAAGGTTTCGTCTGTTGCTCCTCACGATGAGCGTCGCGCTGATCGCAGCCTGTGGCGGGCAACCTGCCGCCGCCCCGACGACGGCGCCCGAACAACCCGCTGCGGCGCCAACGACGGCGCCTGCTGAGCCAACGACTGCACCCGAACAACCCACTGCGGCGCCAATCGCTGCCCCGAAGGGCGAAGTCGTCGTGTACACGACGCGCGCCGAAGCATTGTTCAAACCGGTTATCGAAGCCTTCAACGCCGTCTACCCCGACATCAGGGTCACAGTGCTCAACGGCAGCAACAGCGAACTGGCGGCGCGCATCCTCGAAGAGCGCGCCAATCCGCAGGCGGATGTCCTGATCAATTCCGACATTCTGACCATGGAGAACCTGGCGGCTGAAGGGGTCTTTGCGCCGAACGATTCGCCTGCGGTGATGGCGATTCCGGCGGATTACCGCGCCGATGACGGCAGCTGGGTCGCACTGACGCTCCGCGCTCGCGTTATCATGTACAATACCGATCTGGTCAAGCCTGAAGAGTTGCCGCAGAAGATGGTTGA
Organism: Roseiflexus sp.; assembly: GCF_057785375.1. NCBI lineage: Bacteria > Bacillati > Chloroflexota > Chloroflexia > Chloroflexales > Roseiflexaceae > Roseiflexus > Roseiflexus sp. The sequence continues at coordinate 172,270 of NZ_JBYNRX010000058.1, read as the reverse complement.
CCTGGCGGATCCCAAATGGAAGGATGTTCTCGGCTCCGCCAACAGCACCAATGGCGCGATGATGGCGCAACTGGTCATCATGCGCAATAACCTTGGCGAAGCGACGACGGAAGCCTTCATCCAGGGGTTGCTGGAAAACAACACGCAGTTCTTTGGCAGTCACACCGATGTGCGCAAGGCAGTCGGCGCGGGTGAACTGAAATTGGGGTTAGTGAACCACTACTACTACCATCTCTCCAAAGCGGAAGGCGCGCCGGTCGGCGTGGTCTATCCCGATCAGGAAGATGGCGGATTGGGGTTGATGGTCAACTCGACCAATGCCGGGATCGTCAAGGGCGGACCCAACCCGGAGATGGCGAAGATGTTCGTCGATTTCATGCTTTCGCCAGATGGACAGAAGATCTATGCCGAGCGAAACTATGAATATCCCATCGTCCCTGACGTTCCACTGGCGGAAGGAGTTGCGCCGCTTCGTTCATTCAAGTTGAACCCATTCCCGCTCAAGACTCTGCGGGATGAACTGGAGCCGACGCGGGCGCTGGTTCAGAAGGTGGGTATGCCGTAAGCGCGTGTCTGAAAAGTCGCCTGGAAGGGCGAAGGCAGTGCCTTCGCCCTTCCAGCCGTCGCCAATCATCACATGAAACGAACGATTCCTCTCCCCGCTGCGCACACGCTGCGCGCATCGATGGTCGTATGGCGTTCGTCATCGGCTGCGCTGCATATCGTGGCGACGCTGGTCGGCGTTCTGGCGATCATCCCGCTTGCCTACATTCTGATCCGGGCGCTCGAAGCGGACGCCGCCATCTGGACACGCCTCTGGTCCCGGCAGATTCCAGTTCTGGCCGGCAACACGCTGGCGCTGACCGCGACGACAGTGGCGCTCAGCACCCTGTTCGGCTTCGGCGCAGCATGGCTGGTCGAGCGCACCGATCTGCCGGGAGCGCGAGTGTGGCGGGTGGTGCTGGCGCTGCCGCTGGCGATTCCGGCGTATGTAGCGGCGATCTGCTGGCTGATCCTCTTCCGACGCGGCGGGGTGATTGATCAGGTTGCCGTAGAATGGCTGGGATTCGCTCGCGGGACATTCCCGCTGCCGCCGATCACGAATCTGTGGGGCGCTACGATGGTTATCAGTCTGTGTGTGTTCCCATATGTGTTTCTTCCGGTCGGTGCGGCACTCCGGTCCCTCGACCGATCGCTGGAAGAAGCGGCGCGCATCACCGGTCTTTCGGCCTGGAAGACCCTCTGGCGCGTAGTGTTGCCGCTGGCGCTGCCGGCAGCGGCTGGCGGTGCGCTGCTGGTGGCGCTCTACGTGCTTTCGGATTTCGGCACGGTGGCGATGCTTCGCTACCGCACCTTCACCCTGGCAATCTTCCAGCAATTCGCCGGTCAGGTTGATCGATCGGCAGCGGCGATCCTGAGTTTCGTTCTGATCGGAATGGCTGTGCCGGCGCTCTACGGCGCCGCCTGGCTGGCGCGCCGCGAACGCCGGATGACGCGCACCCGCTGGCAACCTCGGCGGCTGACCCGCCTGGGGCGCTGGCGTCCGCTGGCACTGCTGGCGGTCGGTCTGTTGACCTTCTTTTCTCTTGGACTGCCGCTGCTGACGCTCAGCGGACTGACATTGCAGGGGTGGCTTTTCCCAACCGAGGTTGATCGGATCTGGGGCGTCAACAATGCCGGCGTGCTGCGCTATGCAGTGAACAGCGTCGGGCTTGCCGCCGCCGCCGCTACCGGCGCCATCGCGCTGGCCATCTTCCCGGCGCTCGTCGCCGTCCGCCGACCGGGGCGCTGGGGCAATCTGTTGCTTGCCGCCTGCCAGAGTCCGTTTGCACTGCCGGGGATTATCATCGGGCTGAGTTTCGTGTTGCTGTTCAACCGCTGGATGCCGATGCTCTACGGCACGCTCATCGTGCTGGTTACCGGCTTTGTCTTCCGCTTGCTGCCGCAGGCGGTGACTGCCAACGAATCGGCGTTGCGCGTCGTGTCGCCGTCGCTGGAGCAGGCAGCGCGCACACTGGGGAATAACGGCTTGCAAACGTTCCGGCATGTGACCGTGCCGGTCGCAGCGCCAGGGTTGCTGGCGGGCTGGGTGCTTTGCTTCGTGACCGCCATGAAGGAATTGCCAACGGTCATCCTTCTGCGTCCACCGGGTTTCGATACCCTGCCGGTGCGCATCTGGGTGGCTGCCAGCGAATCGGTGCATACCCAGGCGGCGCCGCCGGCGTTTGCGTTGATCATCGTTACGGTCATCACCCTGCTGGTCGTCATGCGCCATCAGGCGGGGATGGAGAAAGTGCTTTCCCACAGTTGAATATCAGCAGGGTGCATCAGTGATCCTGGCGCAGTCCACTCTGACGCAGAAGCTGGTCTGCCCAGGCTGCATCGTCTCCGGTCAGCGGCGGCTCGGGGTCTCGGCGGTAATCGATGCGCAGGTCGAAGGAGGCGCGTTCGTAGATGACGTGCAGTAGCGCCCCCAGGTCGATCTCAGGTTCGGTCGCATCCGCATCGAGCGGTACGGCAAAGCGCGGAATTGGCTGGCGAACGCTGAAGGGAATGAGCAGCGCGCGCGGACGCTGGTTGCTGCGGCTGATGAGTATGCGATAGTCGCTCACGCCTGTCCATCCACGCACCGGCATCGGTTCACCCGCGCGCAGCAGGTCGATTTCGACCAAATGACTGAGACTGCCCAGCACGGCAAGACGTTTGCGCAGATAGAGCGCGCGCCCTTCGCCAGAACGCTTGTTGGCAGGCGACAGCGCTTCGATAACGGTCACGACCCGCCCATCAGTTGCGGCGCGCACCTCCAGATACGACTCGCGCACCAGGTCGGGCAACGCCACCTCAACCGCCACCCCTCCCGACTCTTGAAAAGGAACAGATACGCTTACCGGCTGAGCAGAGCGCGTCACAACGGCGGCATCCGCCCGACCGACAAATGCCGCGTCTTCGGGTTCGGCCAGATAGGTGCGTTCCTCGATTGCAACATAGTACCGTGGACGCAGCACTGGCGCCAGATCGTCGGCGATGCTGACGATCAGACGGTTGTGCACATCAGGCCAGAGGCCCGGCGCTTCGAGGTAAGGATTCATACCAGGAAACGGGTGGGGCACAGGTCGTCCTTTCGAGCTGGCATCATCCCCAATTATACCAGTTGCCTTCGGGATTCGTCAGGAACCACAGCACAGCGCCGAGCAGCAGTGGCTGCATCGTCCCTGACAGGCGCATACGCGCGGACGTGATGAACATGCACAAAATAATTCGGCATTCGCTCTGCGCCTGGCGGCTGAAGCCGCAGGCTCCGGTTGCAAAGCCCGCCTTCTCAGTAGCCCCAGCGGGGCTTTCATGTCCTCAGCGAGGGCTTTCGCCCGTAGCGCACCGGCAGTATTGTACGAATGACCGCGCATTAGAGCCTATCCGGAAAAGCTCGTTGGGTAAGCGAAGGCATTGCCTTCGCCTACCCGGTCGCACTTCAGTCAGCGATTTTTCGGATAGGCTCTTAGTATCATAAGTCACAGGCTACAGGAAGCGAAGCGTGCCCGTGTGGGCTAAACCGGGCGCCGGGCGATACCGGATTAACGACTCAAAGACCACTGTGAGCGGCGTCGCCTGCCTTGTTCGCTCCCGTCTGACAAGGCACGCATATCAAGCCATCAACCTCACCCTGGACATTCAGACCTCGCAGTGGAGCTACCCTGCAATTCCAGCAGCCAGTTCCCGCGTGAGTTGGGCAGCCGGGATCTCCTTGCAGCCGCTGGCATTCTGGCCGCACCAGAGCGGCGAGAAATCACCGGAACCCTGACTTTCAGCCCTGGCGCACAAGGGTGCGATGGCGGCAGCAGCGAAGGGAAAAGCCGGTGGAGCGTCGCTGATCGGTCCAGGTTCTCTCATGAGGCGATTCACAATGCCACGTGCCGGTCGTCCGGTGAAAAGGTTCGTAATTGCGGTATGGCGGGCAACCTCGCTCTTCAGTGCAGCGCGATGCACGGCGCCGGTCGTCGCCTCTGGACAGAGGAGATACGCCGTGCCGACCTGCACGCCCACTGCGCCGAGCGCCAGCGCCGCCGCAACACCCCTCGCACCTGCGATGCCGCCAGATGCAATGACCGGAACCCTGACCCGCTGAACAATCTGGGGAACCAGCGCGAATGTGCCGACTTGCGTACTGAGATCTACCAGGAACATGCCGCGATGCCCGCCTGCCTCGAGACCTTGCGCAATGATGGCATCGACCCCGTGTGCTTCGAGCCAGAGCGCCTCGTCAATGGTGGTCGCTGAGGCGATGATTTTCGCACCCCACGCCTTCACGCGCGCCAGCAATTTGGAACTTCGCTTATACCGGCGTCAAAGCGCGCACGTGCAGTATCTCTTCACGACGCATCGGGCGGATGTCCGCTTCGGTAAGCGTTGCCACAGCAATGGTCCTACCTTCCCCGCTGACGAATTCCACTTCAAAAGTCCGCCCATCCGCGTAACAATGCACAACCGCTCCTACGTCACCTCGCTTCAGTCCATACGTGTCTAAATCTCTCGTCAGAACGACAGCGTCCAGTTCTCGTATCATTTCACGGTCATCCTTCTTTTACTGCATCGGGTACGCTGTGACGAAACGAGGCGCCTGAGACCCGAATTCTATTATCCATATCGTTCGCATCTGGACACGAATTCCACGTGGTGTTTCCAGAGATCCGTCGATTACATATTTTACTCCGTGTGGCAAGTCCAACCGTTCTTTTACCTGCCCTAACCGTGCAATTTCCAATAAACCTTGCTCTAATGCGCTTACCATTGTTTCGTCGAGTCCAAGCGAGCGCAAGTATCTGGCTTTTGATCTTCCAACGGCGTGCGTTTCTGAAAGCAAATAATCCGCGAGCTTACGAGGCGGGATGTAGGCATTCGACTTATTGGGTAGTTGGAGAGATGGCACAACATGCTCACAATGGACTATGCATATGCGCGAGCAGTATACACGAGCATTCTGGGATTGTCGAGCCAGAAAAGAGTATTGTCATTCGTTGCGAGGCTTTGCACCTTTGCGTCGTCGCGTCAACCTTATTTCAAGAAACGTGGTCAACACAGCGCTACAGGAGCGCACCGCCGCATCGCCCCGCTTCCTGGTGCTATAATCATACCGGATCCTGGTTCGAGAGGTCGATACGATGAATGTTCTGCTTGTTGGATCCGGCGGGCGCGAGCACGCGCTGGCATGGAAACTGGCGCAGTCGCCGCTCATCGACGCGCTCTTCGTTGCGCCTGGCAATCCGGGCACGGCACGTGTCGGGCGCAATCTGCCGGTCGAGGTTTTGGACATCCCGCGCCTCGTTGAGATTGCGCAACGCGAGCGGATCGAGCTGGTCGTCGTCGGTCCCGAAGCGCCGCTGGCGGCGGGTCTGACGGACGCATGCCTGAAGGCGGGCATTCCGGTCTTTGGTCCCACTGCGGCAGCGGCGCAGATCGAGAGCAGCAAAGCCTTCGCCAAGCGGCTGATGATCGAGGCGGGCATTCCAACCGCCGAAGCGTGCATCTTCGACAATCCCAACGAAGCAGCCGATTTTGTGCGCGCCACCGGACGAGCGTGGGTCGTGAAAGCCGACGGGCTTGCCGCCGGCAAGGGGGTGATTGTCCCCGAGTCGGTCGGCGACGCGCTGGATGCGATTCGGACATTGAGCGTCACCGACGCCGGCGCGCGCCTGGTGCTCGAAGAACGCCTCAGTGGACCGGAAGTGTCGCTGATTGCGCTGTGCGCTGGCGAGCGTGCGCTGCCGCTGCCGCCAGCGCAGGATCACAAACGCCTGCGCGACGGCGACGCCGGACCGAACACCGGCGGCATGGGCGCCTACGCTCCCGCGCCGCACCTCACACCCGCCGATGTTACCGATCTGACAGCGCAGGTCATCCTGCCGACGCTGCGCGCGCTGAAACGAGCGGGAACGCCATTCTGCGGCGCACTCTACGCCGGCTTGATCCTGACCGAACACGGACCGCGGGTGCTGGAGTTCAACGCGCGCTTCGGCGACCCGGAGACACAGGCGATCCTGCCGCTGCTGGAGGGCGACCTGCTCGCGGCGCTTGCGGCCAGCGCCGGGAATGGAACGCTGTCCGACGATTTGCTGCGCTGGACGGGTGAGGCGACAGCGTGCGTTGTGCTGGCAGCAGCAGGATACCCCGACACACCGCGCCGCGGCGATGTAATCGTCGGCATCGAGACCATCAATGATCCGAATGTGCTGATCTTCCACGCCGGCACTGCGTGGAAAAATGGTCAGTTGACAACAGCAGGCGGGCGTGTGCTCGGTGTCACCGGCATTGATGCCACACTGCGCGGGGCGCTGACACGCGCATATGCAGCAGTGGACCGAATTTCCTTTCCGGGTATGCAGTACCGCCGTGACATTGGCGCCAGGGCAATCCAATGAATATCCCGACAACCCCATATCGCGTCGCGGTATTCGTCTCCGGCAGCGGCTCGAACCTTCAGGCGCTGCTCGATGCTCAGCAAACCGGCGACCTCGGCAATACCGAGATTGTTCTGGTGATCAGCGACCGCGCCGACGCCTATGGGTTGCAGCGCGCACTGAAGCATCGCGTTGCGGCGGCATTCGTTCCGTTGCGCCAACCGCGCGATCCCGCCGCGCGCAAAGAATGGGAATGCCGCCTGGCGGACGTGACGGCAGCATTTACCCCTGATCTGATCGTTCTGGCCGGTTTTATGCGCGTGCTATCGCCAGTCTTCCTGGACCGCTTTCCCAACCAGGTCATCAACCAGCACCCGGCGCTCCTGCCCGATGACGGCGGCGACACGTTCACCACCTCGCGCGGCATCGTCATCCCCGCATTGCGCGGCGCGCACGTCGTCGCCGATGCGCTGCGCCTTGGCCTGCCAATCACCGGATGCACCATTCACCGCGTGACGCCAGCCGTGGACGACGGACCGGTGCTGGCGCGCGTCGAAGTGCCGATCCTGCCCGGCGACACTGAAGCAACGCTCCACGAGCGCATCAAGCAGGTCGAGCACCGCCTGATCGTCGAGGTCGTCGCGCGCCTGGCGCGTCGCAACGAACGATAAGCGGCGGATGCGCCGACTGCTCGGTTGCCGCCCGACACTTCATGCCCAGACCCTAGATCACGCCTTACCGGATACCGCAATCTGATAGACAATCTCATACGCCATATGCGGTTCGTGCTTGCCCTTGAGCATGACCGGACCGATCAGGCGCGCCTGCCAGGGAAGGTCATACCCTGGCGGCAGCGCATCGACCAGGCGATGCGACACAATAATCTGATCGGTGCGCGCCAGCCCGCTCAGACGGTTGGCCGTATTGACGACATCGCCGATCACGGTGTAATCAAGGCGTTGTGGCGACCCGATATTGCCGACAAGCGCCGGTCCATAGGCGACTCCCACACCCATGCCAAGGTCGAGACCGAGATCGCGACGCCAGATAGTGCGAAGAGCGGCGAACGCCAGTTGCAGATCGACCGCCGCGTGCAGCGAGCGAGGCACGTCGTCGTCACGCGCAATCGGCACGCCGAACACGCCGATCAACCCATCTCCCAGAAACTTATCGACTGTTCCGCCGTGTCGGTAGAGCGCTTCGGTCATAGCCGTGAAATACCGATTGAGGATCTGATCCACGAGCACCTGTGGCGCCAGACCTTCGGCAAGCGACGTATAACCGCGAATATCGGCAAACAGCACGACGATGTCGCACTCCTGCGGCGCGCCAAACTCACCGCCGCCCGCCATGACCTCTTCGACCACCTGTGGCGACACATAGCGCCGGAACGTCGCGCGTAAGCGTTCCTGCTCCGCGCGCTCGAGTTCTTTGAGCGCAGTAATATCCTGCATCACCGCCACCCGCCCGATGGAAACATCGTCGGCGCCACGCACCGGTGCAACGCTGACATTGAACGTCGCGCCGTCGGCGAGGGTGACTTCCATCACCGGTTGACCATTCGAGGAGGGGGCTTTCAAGGCGCGCAGCAAGTCGCGGTTACCAACCGCATCGTCAACCAACCGGCCAATCGCCCCGGTGAGGTACAGACGCTGTTCGGCGGCAGGGTTCGCCAGCACCAGACGACTCTGCGGATCGATGAGCAGGATCGGATCGGCAGCGCTGCGCAGCACTGCGCCCAGGGTCGAACGTTCGTCTTCCACCTCGCGGTACAGGCAGGCGTTTTCGATGACCTGCGCCAGCAAACTGGCGACGGTTTCGAGCAGCGTCAGATCGGTTGACTGAAACTGTCGTTCGTGACCACTGATATCAAGGACGATCAGACCAATCTGCTTACCGCCCGTCAGCAACGGCGCCAACGCCAACGCCATCACTCCCGTCGCAGCAAGATCAGCAGCGTGCGGCGCCAGTAACCCATCGTCTGCCGACACCACCTGCGGACCGGAGAGGACGACCGTTTCAGCAAGGAATCGCCAGGGCAGACGGTCACGCGCAGCATCCGTTGCAAACACAGCGTGCCGCATGTGCTGGACGCGAGGATTGGTCAATACAATGCCGCACGCCGTAACTTCAAAAATCGACGCGATCGTATGCGTGGCAATGGTCAGATTTTCGGCTGCATCCAGGCGCGCCGTCATCGCAATCGACAGAGTATTCACCATGCCGAGTTGACGCACGCGGCGCTGTTCCATATTGAACAGGCGCGCGTTATCGAGCGCAATGCCCAGTTGACTTGCCAGCGTCGAAAGCAGACGCACATCGGCATCGCCAAACGCATTGGGAATGTACGCCATCACCGAGAGCGCACCAAACACCTGGCGCGCCGTCTGGATGGGAACTGCCAGTTCCGAACGCACACTGCGCTCCACCCCCACCGGCGGGTAGCAGTCGGCCTGAAGAAAATCAGCGACGTGATACGGCTCACGCTGAGTAATCGTCCGTCCGGTAGCGCTGGCATCGGGCAGGATCGCACACCCAACGGCCTGTTCAATAATCGTACTGCCCGCAGCGGCGCTCAATACCAGGCGTTCATCGTCGCGCAAGGCGACGACGACCAGCGGATAGCCGAAGGTATGATGAATCAGATGCACCACCAGACGAAGGAGTTGATCGGGACTCATCAATTCCGTCAGGTGACGGCTGATCTGATTGATACGTTGCAGCTCCTCGGCGCGACGCTCGAGCAGATCGCGCTGTGTGCGCGTCAGATGGAATAATTCCGCATTTTCGAGCGCAATCGCGCTCTGTGCCGCCACGGCATTGAGCAACTCCAGATGGTCATGGGTGAAGTAGCCAGGTGTGTGATGCACCAGCGTAATCGCAGCGAGGGCGCGTCCTTCGCGCACCAGCGGCACAGCGGCGACGCTCCGCACCGCGCGTTGCTGGGCATTCACCGCAATCCAGCGCGAGTCCTCGCGCGTATCATGGATAATTAACGGCTTGCGTTCGTGCAGCACCCATCCAGCCACACCCTGCCCCAAAATGTCGGTCAGGGGAATGGTTGGTCGATTGCGCGTATTGGAAAAGAAGCGCGGCTGATCGCCGGTAAGCACGAGAATGCTGGCACGCACCGCACCGACGGCATCGGCAAGCCGGTTGAGGAACTGAGTCAGCAACTGATCAAGATCGAGCGTCGTCCCAAGTTCACGCGTCAGATGAAGCAATAACTCGGTTTTCCGCTGCTCAGCGCGCAACGAACGCTGACTGCGTTGCAACCGCAGCATTGCGCGCACCCGCGCCAGCAGTTCGGTCAGATCGACAGGCTTGACCAGGAAGTCGTCGGCGCCGGCGTCGAGCGCCGCCACTTTTGACTCCTGGTCATCATGACCGGTAATCAGGATGACAGGAATGAAGGGGCGCTCCGGATCGGATTTGATCCGCTCCATGACCTGTCGGCCGCTCAGTCCCGGCAGGGACACATCCATCAGCACCAGATCGGGTGTGACCAGTTCCAGATATGCCAGAGCTTCCTCGCCGGTACTCGCAAGAGACACGCGATAACCGGCGTTCGTCAACAGAATCTGCAGCATGCGTCGCACGCTGGCATCGTCATCAACAGCAAGGATGTGTGCCAGTTCGATCATGCTACGGTACGTTGAGGAACCTTATACGGACAACTATTCTTCCTGGGCTATTGTATATCCGTCTATAGCGATCTGCAACTATGTCGCCTCGATGAGGGACGACGAGGCTGCCGCCTGAACATGGGGTCCGGTCATGATATGGTCAGACGGCATCCTGCCGCTGCGGGCTACATCAAGAATCCGGCAGAGCCTGTGAAGGCAGGCTTCGCAACCGTAGCCCGCGCTTCAGCCGCCGGGCGCAGCGCGAATGCCGGATTATTTGTCGATGTTCAGAACCCCTCGCTCAGGTCAGTCAAGCCCCGGTGGGGCTGCCACATGCACAGGATCAGGGGCTACGCGGGAAGATGGCATACCGTCGTCCACTCAAGAAATAGCCAAACCGCAATAGAACATTAACACCTGTTACTTGTTTCTATGCAAAATCTTGCATATACTGTGCCTATGCGGATTTATGAGACAACGTTCATGAGCGAGGCCCGGATCTTCAAAGCATTGATGCATCCATTGCGGATTGCGCTACTGGATGCGCTGCGCGAGGGAGAGCAGTGCGTCTGCCAGCTCGAAGAGCGGCTGAATATGCGGCAGGCGTACATCTCGCAGCAACTGGCAGTACTGCGCAAAGCAGGCATCATTGCCGATCGGCGCTGCGGGTTGAACATCTTTTACCGTATCGCCAAGCCCGAAGTGCTGGATTTGATCGATCTGGCGCATGCCATGACCGGCAGCGCCCCCTTTCCTGCGTTGGGAGAAGCATGCGCGCAAGGGGTCACAGAGAGGGATACCGACTCAGGCGCCCGCACTTCTGCGGAGGAGGACGCAGCGTCCGCTTGCTCGCGCTCGAAAGTGCACCGATTCAGGCGCTGACACGCTGAACTATCATCAGGAGGAACACGAATGGTTTCTGTCAAGATTCTCGGATCGGGTTGTGCAAACTGCAAACGGCTGGAATCAGTTGTTGCCAGGGTCATTGCAGAACGCAACATCGACGCCGCTATCGAAAAGGTCACCGACTACGCGCAGATGATGCGCTGGAACATTATGCAAACCCCGGGGCTGGTGATCAACGACACGCTGGTCTCCGCCGGTCGCATTCCCAGCGAGTCTAAGATCGCCGGGTGGTTGGCGCAGGGATGAACATGACGGGTGTATCGGGGGCAGCGTCATGGCGCTGCCAAAGGATGGGCGTACTGCGCCGATTCTCCGCTGATTGAAGCACAGACATAACGTATACGCGCATCCCCGCACAAGGTTGTGCCTGGTACAGGGTCGTCCTGGCATAAGGTCGCGCATGGCAGAGCGTATTTTTTGCTCCAGTGTATGCAGATTCTTGCATATAAGACTTCACTGCAAAAAGCAACCACGAAGGTCACAAAGGGACACAAAGGAAATGCGCTTCATTTTATTCACCTTCGTGCGCTTCGCGTCCTTTGTGGTTAAGCCTTTGTGCAGTGGACTCATAACGAAGGGTCGTCATTTATGGCACAGGCAATCTCTTCTTCGGCAGAACAGGCAAACAACGCCAACCACCGCGCATGGCTGCTCGTGGCCGGCGCAGCCGCGCTGTGGAGCGTCGCATATACCAGCATTCAGCGACTGGCAGACTGGTTGACATATGAGATCATTGGGCTGCAAGCCGGATCACATCTGGGAGAAGCAGTCGCCTTCTTCCTCTACGACGTGCCAAAGATCCTGCTGCTGCTCAGCGGCATGATCTTTATCATTTCCACCATCCGCTCATTCTTCAGCCCGGAACGCACCCGCGCAATGCTGGCAGGGAAACGCGAGGGGGTCGGGAATATGCTGGCAGCCGGCCTTGGCGTGTTGACGCCATTCTGCTCGTGTTCCGCCGTGCCGCTCTTTATCGGATTTGTCGAGGCAGGCATTCCGCTTGGCGTCACCTTCTCATTTCTGATTGCCGCGCCGATGGTGAACGAAGTGGCGCTAGTGATGCTCTTCGGCATATTCGGCTGGCAGATCGCCGCGCTCTACCTGGCATCGGGGATGGCAATCGCCATTACGTCGGGGGTAATCATCGGTCGGATGCGCATGGAGCGCCATGTCGAGGATTTCGTCTGGCAGATTCGATCCGGCGGCGGGGCAGTCGCACACCAGCAACTGACGTGGCATCAGCGCTTCGCTGCGGCGTGGCAGAGCACCCGCGAAATTGTCGGAAAGGTCTGGCTGTATGTCGTCATCGGTATTGCGGTTGGTGCGGGTATTCACGGCTATGTACCTGAGCAGGCAATGGCGGACATTATGGGGCGCGATGCGTGGTGGTCGGTTCCCGCAGCCGTGCTGCTCGGCGTGCCGCTCTACACCAATGCTGCCGGGATCATGCCGGTTATTCAGGCGCTGATGGTCAAGGGGGCGGCGCTCGGCACGGCGCTAGCATTCATGATGGCTGTGGTGGCGCTGAGCTTGCCCGAAATGATTATTCTGCGCCGGGTGCTGAAGCCGCGTCTGATTGCGACGTTTATCGGCATCGTGGCGCTGGGGATTGTCGCAATCGGGTATGTGTTCAATCTGGTGATCTGAAAGGAGGCAGGAATGGCTCAGACGATTACCGCAACGCAGGCGCCATCACATGGCGGTGTTGTAAAGCGCCTATCGCTGCTTGATCGGTTTCTGACGGTCAGGATCTTTCTGGCAATGGGGGTCGGGGTTGCACTCGGTTATTTTATTCCCGGCATCGAAACGTTCCTCGACCGGTTTAATGTGGGGACGACCAACATTCCCATTGCAATCGGATTGATCCTCATGATGTACCCGCCCTTCGCCAAGGTGCACTATGAAGAACTCCCGGAAGTGTTCCGCAATGTCCGCATTCTGGGATTATCACTGGTGCAAAACTGGATTATTGGACCCGTCCTGATGTTCGTGCTGGCGATCCTGTTCCTGCACAACTACCGGAGTACATGATCGGGCTGATCATGATCGGGCTGGCACGCTGCATTGCGATGGTCATCGTCTGGAACGAACTGGCAAAGGGCGACACCGAGTACGCTGCGGGAATCGTCGCGTTCAACAGCGTCTTTCAGGTGCTGTTCTACAGCGTCTATGCCTAGGTGTTCATTACCGTCCTGCCGCCGCTCTTCGGGTTGCAGGGCAGTATCGTCTAGATCAGCATCGGATAGATTGCGGCAAGCATGTTCATCTACCTGGGCATCCCGATGATTGCCGGTTTTCTGACCCGCTTCGTCCTCCGGCGCATCAAGGGTGCGGAATGGTACGAACGACACTTCGTACCACGCATCAGCCCGCTGACCCTGATCGCACTGCTCTTCACGATTGTCGTGATGTTTAGTCTCAAGGGAGAACTCATTGTCCAGATACCGTTCGATGTCGTGCGCATCGCCATTCCGCTGCTGCTCTACTTTGTGCTGATGTTCCTGATCAGTTTCTGGATGGGATATCGCATCGGCGCCGATTATCGAAAGACCACTACTATCGCCTTTACCGCTGCCAGCAACAACTTCGAGCTCGCCATCGCCGTCGCGGTGGCCGTCTTCGGCATCAGCTCCGGCGCTGCTTTTGCCGCCGTCATTGGTCCGCTCGTCGAAGTGCCGGTGATGATCGGGCTGGTCAATGTCGCGTTCTTTTTCCAGCGTCGCTATTTCGCATCGGAGGCGAAACCCGCCGATCCGCACATCATCGCTGCGGCAGCAGAAGGATGCCCGCCGCCGGTCAACGATCCCGGCGCGTAAGAAGCGCCTATCGGGAAAAGATCGTCGGGTAGGCGAAGGTGACGCCTTCTATACGAAACTCCAAACCACCCCGCCACTCCACAGAGCCAGAGAAGATCGTCGGGTAGGCGAAGGCAATGCCTTCGCCTACCCGACCACACGCCGATCGGCGAGTTGTCGGATAGGCTCTCAAGGACTTCACACAGCACCGAGACCGGCAACGACAAGTTCGGCGGTCGCCAGATTCGTTGCCAGCGGAATATTGTACAGATTGCACACGCGCAACAATCCCTGAATGTCCGGCTCGTGCGGATGAGCGTAGAGCGGGTCAACCAGGAAGATGACACCGTCAATCTCTCCTTGTGCGACCCGCGCTGCGATCTGTGCGTCACCCCCCATCGGACCGGACAGCATCCGTTCAACCTCCAGACGTGTCGCTCGCGCGATACGTTCACCGGTTGTGCCGGTAGCAACCAGGCGATACCTGGCAAGCATATCGCGACGCCGTAGCGTGAACAACACCATATCATCCTTCTTACGATCATGCGCAATCAGCGCCAGCGTTGGTTGCCGAATCGTCACCTCTCGTTCCTCAGTGGATATTGAGCCATCGAATGCGTATCATACACCGCTCAGATGGCAGCAACAACGCTGTAATCTCCAGCACTGGAAACACACCGGCGTCGGGAGTACGATCATGGCGGAAACGACACACAATAGGATATTACCATGATCACGCGTCGTCAGTTCCTCAAAGCATCCGTCCTGGCCTGCGCCGCTTCCGCCATTACCGTCAGTCACGCCGACGAACGCTCATCATACCAGGTCTACCTTCCACTGGTGCAGGCGCCAGCCGCGTCCCCTCCGCCGTCCGACACGCCGGTTCCCCTACCGCCACCCCGTGATGGCGACCTTCCACCGATCCTGGACGATGCGCCACTCGTTGGCCCAGCTACCGGAACAGAGACCCTGGCGATCAACTGGTTCATCCCGCGCGCCGACCGCAGTTACACCGCCTTCGACATCGGCGTTATCGTCGGCGCCTACCGCTCCATCGGCGACATGGCCGGCATGGACTGGTTCCTGGCGCTGGCGCAGATGGCGCACGAAACCGGTCATCTGACCAGTTTCTGGAGCCTGCGCCCGCAGCGTAACCCGGCCGGCATCGGCGTCACCGGCGAGTGGCGCGCCGACCCGCCGCCCGACCCGACCGGATGGGCGTACAACACGCAACGGCAACGCTGGGAGCGCGGTATCAGCTTCTCGACCTGGGCAGAACACGCCGTTCCGGCACACCTGGGGCGTCTGTTGGCATACGCCCTCACCGACGACCAGGCGAATGAGGCGCAACGCGCTTTGATCGCCACAGCGCTCGCCGTGCGACCGCTGTCGCCCGCACTGCGCGGCGTTGCACCGACCATCCTGGGACTCAACGGCAGGTGGGCAGTACCAGGCACAACGTATGGTCAATCAATCGTCGCACTTGCGCGCCGCATGCGTTATGGACCTGCCACCCTCGACTTGAGCAGACCCACCGACGAGGACGGGGATGTGATGCCGGAAGGATCGTAACACAGGAACGTTGCGGTGCGCGTTCCGGTTCGTTGGCGGGCGTGACGACCACGCTTCGGCAGGCTCAGCGCATCGCGGCCATCAACTGGCCCAGCGGATCAACCGCCACGTGGACCGTGCTTCCCGTGCGCCGTTGCTGCCCGTCATCGCCGGCGCGCGCTGCGCCCCCCCTGCGGGGGGAGGGGGGCGATTGCATCGTACGCGCGTCAACGATCGCCGCACGCGGCGCCGGCGCGCGCTGCGCCCCCCCCTTTCCCCCCCTGCGGGGGGGGCAGGGGGGGCGATTGCATCGTACGCGCGTCAACGATCGCCGCACGCGGCGCCGGCGTCCGCCCTTCGATTTCACGCAACAGCGCGCGCAGATCCGCGCGCAGATCATGGACGAGCGTCTCAAAGACCCCGGCCTTCAGCCAGCGCTGGGTTTGCTGATAGACGGTGGACCACGGCGGCAGATCGCTGGGCAGCATGCGCCAGGGCGCTCCCGTGCGGACGATCCAGCGCAATCCGTTAAAGACTTCGCGCAGCGCGTGGTCGCGCTGCGGGGCGTCGTCGGTCTGAAGGTCAGGGAGGGAGCGACGAAGGCCCCCTCCTCGTCGCTCCCATCGCGTGGAGAGGGTTGACGTGTCATGCTGAAATCATACCACGTTTATCTCTGAAGTGCATAACAGGCTCTAGCGGCAGACGTTGGCTTCAACAGGCTCAGCCAACGTCTGCCGCTTCACGTCCTTGATTGTCCAGATTTCGGTTGATCGCTCTATCAGTTCGTGGTTCTCAGTTCTCACTAAGACATGGTATACTTCCAGGCAATTCAATGCACCTGGAGCCAATGGTATGAACGACGCCTCATTACAGCGCGACCTGACCAGACTGACCTGCGACCTGATCGCCTTTCCCTCGACCGCCGATCATCCTGATACATTAGCCGCCATCATTGATTATGTCGAGCAATATGCGCACAGCGCCGGCGGACTGCATGTTCACCGCTTTGAGGTCGAACAGAAGCCCAGTCTCATGATCACCCTGCGCGATACGCACTCGACCGCTGTCATCCTCAACGGACATCTTGATGTTGTTGCAGCGCGCGCCGAACAGTACCAGCCCGTCGTGCGCAATGGACGGATCTACGGGCGCGGCAGCCAGGACATGAAGGGCGCGTGCGCCGTCCTGATGCGCCTGATGTGTGACCTGGCCGCGCTACCGGATCCGCCCGACGTTGGTTTTATGTTTGTAACAGATGAGGAAATTGGCGGATTCCACGGCACGAACTACCTGTCGGAACAGGGGTGGCGCACCGAGTTCTTCATCGCCGCCGAACCGACCGATCTCAACATTTGTTACGCTGCCAAGGGCATGGTGCGCTTCGACATCATCCTCCACGGGCGACCGGCGCACGGTTCACGCCCATGGGAGGGAGTCAATCCGATCCTGCTGTTGCGCGATGGGTTGCAGGCGCTCGAACGGCGTTTCCCGACGCCGCGTGAAGCGGTTTGGGCGACAACCGCCGTCCCGACTGTGGTCCACGGTGGCGACACGCTCAACCGCATTCCCGAATCGGTGACGCTTGCGCTCGATATTCGCCATATTCCCGAAGAAACGCCGGACGAGATCGAGGAGGCGGTGCGCGCCTGCTTCCCTGAAGCCGCAGTGACGCGCAATAGCACCGGCGGCATCCCGCTCATGACCGACCCTAACGATCCACACCTGGCTCGCCTGGCGACCAGCGTTGAGCGCATCACCGGACGACAGCCGGCATTCTACCGTGAGCATTATGGCTCAGATGCACGCTTCTACAGCGGCGCTGGCATTCCGGCAATCTGTTTCGGACCGGTAGGCGCAGGGTTGCACTCCGACGAGGAGTGGGTGGATATTGCCAGCCTGGAGCGCCTGTATCTGATTTTGCGAGATTTCGTGACGACAATGCCGTGATCGGCAGCGGCGCTTCACGCGGCGTGCGCTCCCATCCACGCGAGATGTAGCGCCATTACCGTAAGCGTCTGCCATGGATCATCATCCGGCGCGAGCAGTATTGTTGTCTCGTCTGTTCCGTGCGCCAGAACAACCGCACGATGACGCAAAAAGAGAACACTGCCGCCTGCCGCACGATGAGCGCGCAGCGCCGGATGTTCAGCAGAGCGCGCTATCAGGATCAAAGGGCACGGCGCATATTCGGCAAGCGCCAGAATCGCAGAGTCCTCAGCATTCAGCACGGCTCTTCCGGCCGGCGCAGTAACCAGCAGCGCCACCCCCAACGCGCGCGCCAGGTCGTCGCGGCTGCCCGCCTCAGCCACCAGTTCTCCCGGCAGATCGAGCAATGCGCTGACCATACACTGTTCAACCGGCAATCCGCGCCAGAGCAGATCAGCCGGATCGAGATTGAGCACGATCACCTCAGCCGAGGGATCGGTCAGGCAATCGCGCGCCGTATCGAACGATGCGGTCAGAACAGTCGCCACGCCGCTGCGCTGCTGACGCAGACGGGAAACAAACGCGGCGGTTGTTTCGGCTGATGTCCTGCCTGAAACGATCACAATTGGAACAGCGCCCAGACGGTCCCAGGGAAGGAGCGAACCGATCGATGATTGGGCGAACGGCGGCGAGCCAGCGCCGATGTCGGACCCGCGTAGCACCGATTTGCGTTCACGGAACGGAGCAAGATCGACCGCATGACCGTGTGCGCCGTAGCCGACCTGAAGCAACCCATCATAACGCACGAATGAGGGCACATCCCGCGCCGATGCCTCAGCCATCAGTTGCAACGCCTGTAATGGCAGCGCTGCCGCCCGACGCTTTTTTTGCAGATCCCATAGCCGACCGTCAGCTTCCCATGCTTCATCGCCGGCGTCCTGTGCATTGAGCAGTGCGACGGCATATCGCACCATTTCGGCGCCAATGGCAGGCATTGGCGTAACGAAGAACACCTCGTGCCAGAAAGTATCGACAGACCTCTTGCTCTCGATGCGAGGATTGCCGATCACCAGACCGATCCGTTGTGCAGCATCCTTGAGCACTGCCCGCAATGCAGCGCTCCTATCGCGCCCGGCGCGAAGATGCGCCAGCACGCCGGATCGCGGATCGAAACCATTGGGACCATCAAATGTTGCTATGCGAACAATCTCGATACTCACAGATTTGCTTTCTTGCCTCTGCACATGATGCACCACAGAGGACATGGTACCAGATCATCGTCATTATGCCTGTTTTTTCTGCCATCCTCCACCGTGGGGGCAGGTCTGAGACCTGCCCCAACTGCTGATGACCGTCGCCCACGCCAGGTCTCAGCGCTGCACCAGCGGCAGGAACACCTGATACTGCGGCGTCGTTCCCGGCGCTGGCGTCACCGTGATGCGCACCTCGACCGGCGCCGACTGATCCTCGCCATCGAACGCCGCGATCTGGAATGCGTCCACACCGACGAACGTGGACTGCGGCGTATACGTGAACGACCCATCGGGATTGAGCGTGAGCGTACCGTTTGCCGGTCCATCGATCAGCACCGCCGTCAGCGGACTGCCATCCGGGTCGCTCGCGCCGGTCAGCACGCCAGGCGCCGGTACGGTGAGCGGCTGCTGGTTGGTCGTCGTCCAGGCGCTGGGCTGCGCCGTCGGCGGGCGGTTATCCTTCCGCACCGTGATGCGCACCTCGACCGGCACCGACTGATCCTCGCCATCGAACGCCGCGATCTGGAACGTATCCACGCCAACGAACGTCGATCGCGGCGTATACGTGAACGACCCATCGGGATTGAGCGTCAGCGTGCCATTTGCAGGCGGGCTGATCAGCACGGCGGTCAGCGAATCGCCATCCGGGTCGCTCGCGCCGGTCAGCACGCCAGGCGCGGGCACAGTCAGCGCCCGCCGATTGGAAGTCGTCCAATTGCTCGGCTGCGCTGTTGGCGGTTGGTTGGGCGTGACGCGAACGGTCACTGTCGTAGGCGGTGCGCTCAGACGACCATCGCTGGCGGTGTAGGTGAACGAGTCGTCGCCGGTGAACCCGTCGGCTGGCACGTAGGTGAAGGATCCGTCGCTGTTGAACGTCAGCGTACCGTTGAGCGGTTCACCGGTCAATGTAATCTGGATCGGATCGCCGTCGCCGTCGCTATCATTGGCGCGCACGCCAGGCGCTGGAACCTGAAGCGTTCGACCAGGACGTATGAAATACGTCTCACCCGGCGCCCACGGTGCAAGGTTCGGCACGAGGCGTTCCCCCTGTCCGACAGTCACGGCCAGATCGCGGTAGCGCCCTTCGATTTCGCGCCCAAACGCACTATCGAAATTGGCAGGAGCGCTCTCTGCAAATCCCAGCGAGAAGCGGCGCTGGCCGCGCAACTCCGCCTGCAACGTTTGCAATGATCCGGTCCATTCGCGCCGGCCGAACCCAAAGACGGTCATGCCATTCTGTACGCCGGAGGAGTCGTTCTGCTGGCGATACATCTCAATACTCGCATCAGCATCATCGTGGTGCGCCAGCCACAACGCTCGCCCGCCCAGAGCCGCCTCGCTGGCGCGGAAATAAACCCACTCCGGAACGTTGACATCAGCATGGAAACGTTCACGGTATTGAAAAGCGACATCAAATGCAATGCCCGACAACCCGTCGCCGCGCACCCAGCGGTCGCCATCGTTCAGCGTCCCGCCTGGCGTGCCTTCATACAACCACCAATAGGAGAGCGGCGTCGAACCAGACATTGGCGTGCGCACAACCGCTATCCGCACGCTATTGGGGAAGAACTCCCAGACTGCTTCCCACTGCCCATTGCTGCTCACCGAGCGAACGATGGTGCGCAGCGTTCCCTCTCGTTCGATCGTCGTCGTCGAGCGCTGGTTGGCATTGAGTTCATTCCCCTGGAGCAAACCCGAAGCCGACGTGTCTGGAATGGGGAACACGTTGTAGTACCCTGGATGGAAGACCGGACCAATGTTGGGAATGCCACGGTACGCGCCCGCCGAGTCAGCTGCCGGATTGTACGAAATCCAGTCGGCATTCGAGCGGTCAAACATGCTGATGAGCGCACCGCCGTTGAGCGAGTAGTAGAACGTCGTATTGCGCTGACCATTGGAACTGCGCGTCTCGATGACGGTCGCAAGATCGCGCTGGTACGCTAGCGTTGGTGTGACGACTCTCGTGAGCGGCGCGAAGTCCGGCGGCGCGAAACGCCCTTGCGTCTCGAAATAGACGAAGAAGTGCCGGGTCACATTCGCCTCGGTGCGCCCGCGCAGCAGCACGAGCAACGTCCCGCGGGCATTGGTCGCCGGGTTGTACGCCGCTGCCGGATCGAACTGATAGACGACGCTCGGATCGACGAGATTGCCAGCCGCATCAACTTCGGCAACCCGAATCGAGTCGCGCAGCAGCGCGCCGCTGCCGCCCGCCTGCGCAAGCGCAGCCGTAAAGTTGACTTCGAACTCGGCAACGTGATCGACACGCGGATAGGCGCCTGATCGCGCTTCGAGCGAGAGCCGGTACCGCCATCCGGTCAAATGCCAGTCGTTCGGCGACGGCAGCGTGCCGGGAGTGAGGACGGTAACGGTGGCCGTGGCAACGCTGGTCTGCACGCCATCGCCGGCGCTGATCGTCAGCGGGAAGCGTCCGCCGTTGCGATAGCGATAACTCAACTGGAACGAACCATCCGGGTTGAGATCGAGCGGTTGCGCACCGCCGCCATCACCATAATCGACGGTTGCGGTCAGGTCTGGCGAGTCGGGATCGCGGATGACGCCGGTGCGTGTGAACACATCGCCCGGATTGAGCAGCGCCCCTTCGCCAAGAAGGATTTCCGGCGGGTCATCGACCGCCTGAATAGTGATCGATACCGTTGCGGTTGCGCTGCGCCCGTACTGATCATCAACGCGGAAGACGAAACTATCGCTGCCGCTCACATCGGGGTTGGGCGTATACGTCAGGTTCGGCGCAATGCCGCGCAGCACGCCAAGCGTCGGCGGCGTCACAATCGTGTACTGCAACGCAGCCCGCGCGTCATTGCCGACCGGCAGGGTAATCGCCAGTGATTGATCTTCCTGAGTATTGAGCGACGTATCGTTCGCAATCAACGGCGGCGTATCCGGCGGCGAACCATACTCAACGAACAACGCCGGACCGGGCCAGAGCACTTCGAGTTCGTGATCGGTGCGGTTCGACCAGATGCGGAGAATGTTATCGCCCTGATTGAGAAACGCGCGCGGATCATTGAAAACGACGGCATCGAAACTATAGTCGTGGAACACTCCGAAGGCGCGATCAGGCCAGATCGACCGTCGATTGACGGCAACCGTCGTGCGGGACGACGACTCCGATGATCTCCCACTCCAGCTGTAGAGGATAAAGCGCGCCCGTGTCGCATTCGTGAGCGGGTCCGGGATGGAGATAAACGCCGTCTTGCCGATGCGCGGCTGTCGGTAGGTATTGAACCCGAAATTGCGCGGCGGACCAAACACGCGCTGCCCGTAGTAGTCGCTCCAGGTGTTGTACATGCGCACGCTGCGCCCGACGCGGTTGAACGTCACCGTCACCGCCGGCGTCATATAACTCATGCCGGTATTATCGGTGATCCGCGCCATCAACTGGACCGGCTGATCCTGATCGGGGACCCATTCCGTATCCCACGTAAAGTTGTAGACGCCGTTCGTCGCAGTGCCGCTCGATGGCGAGGTGCGCGTTCCAATCGTGCGCTCCCAGACGCCGTGGCGCAGCGCATAGTGCCACTCGCGCAACACGCCGTCGCCATCCCAGTCATAATCGAGATAATTCCCGATCAGGTCCACCCGGGAAATCGAGCGGCCGGACGGCGCCTGTGCGCGCACACTGATCTGCGGGCGCTGACTGGCGCTCAGATTCTCGGTGATCACCGCGCCATTCACCGGCGACGTAATCTCACCATCGGGTCGAACCACGCTCGCATCGTAGTACATGCGCGTCGTCACTTCATAGATCCACATATTGCCCCAGAAGAAATTCGTGCCCGACGCGCACTGCGGCAACGACCGCTGAGGACCGATACGATAGCGATAATTGACCGTCACGGTACTGTCCGTGCTGCCGGGAGGTCGCACCCCGCCGGTCCCGCTCAGCGGCAGCGGCGCAATCGCGTTGGTCGGCGCGCGGAAGTAGCAGGTCGGCAGCGTATCGGGAGGAATGCCCTGAATGTCGGGGTAGGGCGTCCAGGGACCGCCGTTGACGTTGAACTCCTGTTGTGTTGAGGCAAGGTGCCCGCCCCAGTACTCGAAGATCGCCTCGGCGCGCACGGCATTGGCAAGATCGACGTTCACCGCCCGACGCGGTTGCTCTGAAGTCACCGTACCGCAACGATTGCCTGTTGCGTTACACATCCCCGTCTGACGAAAATTGGCATCGTCCTGGAACTGACGGAAGACATCTCCTGGCTGCGGACCGATGGGCGCGCCGCTCTGTGCAGCGGCAGTCGGCGGTTCGATCCATGTCTGAAACGACGCCGACGGCTGCACAAGCAGCGGCGCGATGAGAGCGACTAAGAGCGCAATCGTCAGCACGCCTCGATGACCACGAGTCGGTTGCACCATCATTGACCTATCCTTACACTCATGATTCTGAACAACAGCCGACAGGGGCGCTGCTCATCACAGCATCGCCTGACGCTTTCGCAACTAGTTTCAATACGTATATCCGGGTAGAATATAGAAGGAAACACGATGATCTGTCAATGATAATGAAAATACTGTAAAATACCCCATTTCTTACTCCAAGTTTGGATGAGAATAAATATATGAGTCCACTGCAAAAAGGCTTAACCACAAAGGACACGAAGCGCACGAGGGTGAACAAAAATGAAGCGCATTTCCTTTCCCACAAGGGGAAAAGGGGGTATTGGGGGCGGGCGGCGCCCCTTGCGGTGAGCTGCCGAACCGCGCCCGTACCGGCGTCCTGCGCCTCACACGCGCGATGCAACAAGGGTCCTGGCAGCACAATCCCCCCATGCGAGCAGCCCCGCAGGGGATTTCACGACCGCACCCGTCGTACAACCTGCATTGACATCCCTGGAGAAAATGATATATTTGTTCGAGATATGGCGCGAAACCACGAGCATGGAGCAGAGTCATGTCGGCATTGCAGCGAAAACGCCTGGGCGTCGTCACCAACGGCTCACTCATCGAGGGGCTGAACGTGCGCCTCGACAGCGGCATCAGCGTCGAGGATATTCGCGTTGGTCAATTCGTCGTGATTCAGGGAGAGAAGAACGCCTTCTTTTCGATGGTGACCGACATCACACTCGAAGCGACCAACCGCACCATTCTTGCTCGCCCGCCGGATGGCGATAGTTTCTTCCACGAGGTGCTGGCGGGCACGGCAACCTATGGCGTGGTACAACTCAAGCCCATGCTCATGCTGCCCCACAGTGAGAACGAAGGGCTACGCCCGGTCAAAACGGTGCCGTATCACTTCGCGCCCGTGCTCGAAGCCGACATAGAGGATTTTACCCGCGTCTTTGGCGCAGAAGATGCGACCCACTTCGAGATCGGTCGGCCGCTCGATATGGAGATACCGGTCTGTCTCGATCTCAACCGCCTGGTCGAACGATCAAACGGCATTTTCGGCAAAAGCGGCACCGGCAAGAGTTTTCTCACCCGCCTGATCCTGTGCGGCATTATCCGTTCCGGCGTAGCGTCGAACCTGGTGTTCGATATGCACAGCGAGTATGGCTGGGATGCGACATCGGAGGATGGCGCATTTGTAAAGGGGTTACGCCAGCTGTTTGGAGCGCAGGTGCTGATCTATTCGCTCGACGCCGAATCGTCGCGCAAACGCGGCGTGAGCGTAGACGAAGCCATTGCCATCGGGCTGGATCAGATCGAAGCCGACGACATTCTGCTGTTGCAAGACGAACTGAACCTGACCGCCACAGCCGCCGAGTCTGCCTATCTGCTCGTGGATCGTTACAAACAGGAGTGGCTGAAGACACTCCTGGACATGAGCGGCGACGATATTCATACATTCGCCGAACAATCCGGCGCACACGCCGGCGCCATCAGCGCGCTCAAGCGGAAACTGGATCAGGTCCGGCGTCTGGGATTCGTCCGCGATCAGGCGTCAACCGATGGAATTGATCGCCTGATCGAGCATCTAGCACGCGGGAAGCATGTGGTGCTCGAGTTCGGGCAGTACCGCAGCGCGCTGGCGTATATGCTGACGGCGAATATTATCACGCGCCGCATCTACCGTCGCTGGGTCGAACAGACCGAAACCTTCCTGCGCACCAAGAACCCTGCCGACAAACCGCGTCAACTGGTGATCACCATTGAAGAGGCGCACAAATTCCTCAATCCGGCTGCGGCACGACAGACGATTTTTGGCACGATTGCGCGTGAGTTGCGCAAATATAGCGTGACGCTGCTCATTGTCGATCAACGCCCCTCCTCGATCGACCCGGAGGTAATGAGTCAGATCGGCAGCCGGATCACGGCGCTCCTCAACGACGACCGCGACATCGACGCCGTCTTTACCGGCGTAAGCGGCGCCGCCGGTTTGCGCGCCGTCCTCGCCAGCCTCGACACCCGCCAGCAGGCGATGGTGCTCGGTCACGCCGTGCCGATGCCGGCGGTTATTCGGACGCGCCCTTACGACGCGGCATTCTACAGGGCGATGGGGCTGGTCGAAACGTCCATCGCCGAGCGACGGAACCGCGCGTATGCGGAGATGGATGAGTTGTTTCCGTGAGAACGGAGAACCGAGAACTGAGAACCAAGAACCCCTTTCCGGTGACAACTGGCAACCTTCCCGCTCTTAACATTCAACATGCACCGTGCAACGACCGCCTGTAACCTTCCTTCCCCAAGCCTCTTGGGATCGGGCGAGGTTTCCGAAGCGGGCACAACCTCTCCCTTCAGCGACATGCAAGGGCAGGGGGGTGTGACACACACCTCAAAAGGCGGATACGTTCAACGTGTAACGTTCAGCCACCCGTCCAACAAACGTTGCTGCTCTTCGGTCGGTGATTCGACCGGCGTGATGGTCAGGGTATCGGGCGGGGCTTCGGTAAGTTGCAGCGGAATGTGGAGCAGGTCGTCACGGCGGAACAGGCTAAACACCACGGTATCGCCAGGTTTTCGTTCCGCCAGGCGCGCTTTGAGGCGCTCTTCGTCGATGCGAATGCCATCCAGCGCAATCAGTTCGTCGCCGGCATAAATCCCGGCAGACTCAGCAGGACCGCCTGCCAGTACGACCGACACCTTAAGGCGACCGCGCTCGGTTTTGAGGCGCAACCCATGCCAGGCAGGCAGATGATCGTTCTCATTTTCGAGCGAATGCCCCCAGACCAGGCGCAGCCCAACGGCTTCGAATGCCCGATCATAATCCAGTTCGTCGGTACCCGCGACGGCGCGCGCCAGAAATGCGCGGTACGCACCGCCTTCCTCACCGGCGACCGCTTCCACAGCACGGCAGAACCCATCGTCATCATCGAAACCGGGACGCTTTGCAAACCTGCCGCTGTAGAGATCATGCACCTGATCGCCCGCGTATTCCGCATACAAATAGCGCATCACATCATCAAGCGAACGTGCGCCGCCAGTGCGCCGCCGGATCTCCAGATCGAGCAGGAGCGCGACCAGGCTCCCTTTCAGGTAGTACGACACGCTGCTATTCGGGCCATTCTCATCAGGACGGTAGAACTTGATCCAGGCGTCGAAACTGCTCTGTTCCAGCGACTGAAGCGCCCGTCCTGGCTGGCTCTGCAACAGTTTGATGTCATCGGCAATCGTTTCGAGATACCGTTCGCGGCTGATCAAGCCGGCGCGCAGCAGGATCAGATGGTCGTAATAACTGGTAATGCCTTCCATCACCCACAATTGGCGGGTGTAATTTTCGCGTGTATAGTCGAACGGACCAAGCGGCGCCGGACGAATGCGTTTGACATTCCAGACGTGGAAGAACTCATGCGCTGTGAGCGCCAGGAACTTTTCATACGAACGCGCAGGACGAAACCCCCACCGATCGACAATATTCGAGATGCTGTTGCGGTGTTCGAGACCGCCATACCCACCATCGACCAGATGAACGATGAAGACATAGCGCTGATAGGGTAACCCGCCGAACATGGCGCGTGTCGTTTCGACGATGGTGCGGGTATCGGCAAGGATCTGTCGCTCATCTTCGTTGCCGCGCCCCCAGAGCGCGATCTCGTGGGGAATGCCATCGACATCGAAGGTCAACCGACGGTGCGTTCCGCACTCGAACGGCGCGTCTACCAGTTCATCATAATCGTGAGCGCGGAATGACGTCCAACCATTCCCCTCCTCCCGATCAATCCGCTCCAGTCCAGTCGTCACCTGCCATCCAGGCGGCGTCTGGACGTTGACGACGCACGGATCGTGGGTGTGCCCGCACAGGTACATACAGATATTGGACGGGTTGAAATAGCCGTGCGTCCCGTCAAGATGGCTGGTACGGACACTCAGATCGAACGCATAGACCTGATAGGTGACGCGCACAGAGCGGGCGTTACCAGCCGTAATGCGCCAGGTTGTCTTATCGACCTTCCGCCAGGGCAACGGTTCGCCGTGATCGTCGGTGGCGGCGAACTGCTGCACATGCCGGGCATAATCACGGATCAGGTACGATCCCGGCGTCCAGACCGGCAGCGCCAGATCGAGCGCTGGACTCTCAACGGCATGAATGTCCAGCGCCACATCATACCGATGGGTATGAGGGCGCAGCATTGAGATAGTATACGTTACTGGCATGGGCGCTACTTCACGGCTGCGCCTTCAGGAACAGACGCGCATAAACAAATGCACAATCGTGCATTTTAAAGGCGTTACATTGTATAAGGGGCGAACAGGCGGACAAACAGCCGCCCAAATTGCGGCGAGTCGGCGTCGATCTGCTCATAGAGATCGACAACGCGCGCGACCTGATCCCGGCGCCGCCACATCTCACGCGCGAACCGGTCGTCGATATTGCGTTCGGTGCGCAGAAAGGTGTAGAACTGCTTGAGCGACGTACAGAGTTCACGCACCCCCCGCGGTGAGCTGTTGGCGACGCGCCGCGGATAGAAGAAGAACAGGCACTCATCAAGAGTGGCGTAGTTGCCCTCAGCCAGCGTCTGCGCATAATAACTGGCAAGAAAATCGGCGTAGATCCACAGATCGCCAGTGCGACTGGCCGCCGTCGCCTCGCTCTTGCCCTGCGCCAGAAGGAAGGCATAGAACCGTTCCATCAACTCATGACTGACAGCCAGCGCCTCGTCATTCGGGGTCAGTTGCTCCTCAAGGTCCTCATCCCACTCTTCAGCATCTTCGTCCCACTCCTCATCGAGCGTCGCTATCCCATCATCCCCTGCAACATCTTCGAGTTCTGGCAGTCCCCCATTGAAATCCGACGACGTTGTATCGGGAGCCACATAGGGGACCAGGGTTGCAAACAGCTGCGGATGATCCGGGAGCAGGCGATGGAAGCGTGTTGCCAGGATCTGCTGAATTTCCTCGATGTTGTCGGTATTGTGCAGGCGCTCGCTCTCCTCAGGGCTGAGACTCGTCATCAACTGGCGCGCCGCTGCAAGCAACTCAGGACGTTCGGCAATGAACTCGCGCAGATCGTCGATGATTGGCAGGTCGTCATCATCGAGGCCGGCAGCGGCAAACAGCCCATCCTCATCGTCGATCAACGTCCATGCATCGTGATCATACTCGCCTTTGCGCAACCGTTCTTCGATCTGATCGGAGTAATCCTGAAGCGCATTGATCGGTTCCGGCAGCACAACAGTTGCTTCGCCGCTGCGTGTATCGAAGACCACGCGCGCAGTCGAAGCGCGTGGTGCGATGCCATTCCACAACTCCTGCACCGCGGCTTCGCGGCGGCTCTCCAAAAGTTCGCGCTGGAGCGCATCGATTGCCGCCAGCAGTTCAGAATCGCGCGTTTCCCACATGCCAGAGTCCTGATCCTCAAAAATATCCGCCAGGGTGCGATACGTTCGATCACTCAGAAATATCCCGTTGATAAGACGCAGACGCGGATCGTTCGCCACCAGATCCTGCCATGAACGCCCGGCATAGATCGTGCGCCAGGCAGCGCGCGCAAAGACGGGCAACACCACATCAGCGGCGCTGATCGGCAGTGAACGGCTGGTCGTCACACGCTCGGCGATGCCTTCGATCAATTCCTGCTCCTGGCGGATCACGTCCGCCGAACGAGCGGGCGCGGAATGATCTGCCTGCAACCGGAGCGTCAACGGCGCAACCTGCTCAATCGTCACCAGAATCGTGTCGCCGTCGAACATCTCTTCGCGGCGCATCCAGTCATGGATGTCGATAGCCGATTGCGCAAGCGGGCCGAAAAGATCATCAACCAGTTCAATCGAATCAAATTCGAAAGGAATGGGCATCCCGGCGGCGTCTTTCAGCACGAAATCGTCCTGCCGAAGTGAAACGAACGGGAACAGGTGCGTCCGCAGCAGCAGACCGGTCGCTACTTCGTGCGGACCCGGCGCCACCCGGAAGCGCAACCCGGTCAACGCAACGCGCAGCGGCAGCAACTTGCCGTCGCCAAGGCGCACCCATCCGACCTCACTCGCCCCGACACGCAGACGGACCCGAATGCTGGCGAAGGGATCGCGCGCCTGGCTTGGGCGCCGGTGCAGCACACGTTCGCAGATCTCACGCTCAGCGACGACATCATCATACTCCTCTGCCAGTTCCAACAGGATGCTGGCGATAGTCGGTTCGCGTTGCGCCATAGTCGGGATGCTCCTCATTGTGCGTGTATCTTGTAGCAATTATATCACAGTGACGAGGGAGGCGAGAGGCAAGAGACGAGAGGCAAGAGACGAGAGGCAAGAGACGAGAGGCAAGAGACGAGAGGCAAGAGGCGAGAGGCAAGAGACGAGAGGCAAGAGACGAGAGGCAAGAGACGAGAGGCAAGAGGCGAGAGGCAAGAGACGAGAGGCAAGAGGCGAGAGGCAAGAGGCGAGAGGCAAGAGACGAGAGGCAAGAGACAAGAGGCAAGAGGCGAGAGGCAAGAGGCGAGAGGCAAGAGACGAGAGGCAAGAGACAAGAGGCAAGAGGCGAGAGGCAAGAGACGAGAGGCAAGAGGCGAGAGGCAAGAGACGAGAGGCAAGAGACGAGAGGGTGCAGACGGCAGGCGGGATGTTGAACGTTGCACGTTCCATGTGCGGATGAAAAGGTACAGGTAAACACGTGCTTCCAGCCTCTAACCCTTAACCCTTCTCCTGGTTCCTGGTTCTCCCACCTTGACTTGACATCCCCTCCCTTCTCGGATATAGTAGCGCCGTAATGAAACCTACGCCAGCAGCCTGTATGCGTGCAGCATTTCGTACAACGACCGCCACGATGACTACTCCGGGCACTACCGCCGGGTGGTATCGTCGTGGGAGGGTTTTCGGGCGCTGACAGCCCATATGCGATGAACGCCCCCTCCTGCAAAGGACGGGGGCGTTTCTATTTCTGCGATGGAGGAAGGCATGCTGTTCGACCGCTATGGCGCATTTCTGCCGCTCACAGAACAAACGCCGCACCTCAGCCTCGGCGAGGGCGATACGCCGCTGATCCACGCACCGCGTCTGGCGCGCGCCATTGGTGTGCGTGAGTTGTTTTTGAAATACGAAGGCGCCAACCCGACCGGCTCGTTCAAAGATCGCGGCATGGTTGTGGCGGTCGCCAAGGCCCTGGAAGCGGGCGCAACCTCGGTGATCTGCGCCTCGACCGGCAATACCTCCGCCAGCGCAGCGGCGTATGCAGCGCATGCCGGAATCGAGTCGATTGTTGTCGTGCCTGCGGGGAAAATCGCGCTCGGCAAACTGGCACAGGCGCTTATGTACGGCGCGCGGCTGCTGGTGATCGAAGGCAACTTCGACCAGGCGTTGCAGATTGTGCGTGACCTGGCGCAAACGCATCCGGTCACTATCGTCAACTCGGTGAACCCCTATCGCCTTGAAGGGCAGGCGACCGCCGCCTACGAAATCTGCGATGCGCTGGGAGGTCCGCCGGATGCGCTCTGCCTGCCGGTCGGCAATGCCGGAAATATTACCGCCTACTGGATGGGATTTCGTCGCTACCACGAGGCGGGGCGCATCGACCGGCTGCCAAAAATGCTCGGTTTCCAGGCAGAAGGCGCAGCGCCGATTGTTCGCGGGCATCCGGTCGAACATCCGGAAACCATCGCAACTGCGATCCGCATCGGCAACCCGGCAAGCTGGTGCTATGCGCTCGATGCGCGCGATCACTCAGGCGGGTTGATCGACTGCGTGAGTGACGATCAGATTCTTCGGAGTTGGCGCGATCTGGCGCGTCTTGAAGGCGTGTTCGTCGAACCGGCGTCGGCGGCTGGCATCGCGGGATTACGCAAGGTCATCGCCGAAGGACGCGCCGACCCGGACGCGCGCTATGTGGCGGTGCTGACCGGTCACGGCTTGAAAGACCCTGGACTGGCGGTGGAACAGTTCGATGCGCCTGAGCCGGTGCCGGCGGACATGGACGCCATCCTTCGATGGTTGGGCTGGTAGAACAACGAGGAGGAGACTGATGCCCTTGCTGGTAATGAAGTTCGGCGGAACGTCGGTCGGCGACGCCGCCGCCATTCAGGCAGTTGCTGCGATTACCGAGGCGCAGCGCGCAACGTGGGGCCAGGTGGCGCTGGTCGTCTCGGCGATGAGCGGCGTCACCGACATGCTGATCCGCGGCGCAACCACGGCGGCGTCCGGCGATCAGCAAACCTTCCGTGACGTAGACCGCCTGCTGCGCGACAAGCACGCCGCCGCGCTGGCGGAACTCGTTCCCGACGAGCACGAGCGCGCAGACGTCAGCGATCAGGTGTTTCGTCTGATCGACGAGTTCAGCATTCTATGTCACAGCGTCGCCGTGCTCGGCGAGTTATCGCCGCGCGCCATCGACGCCATTTCGAGCCTTGGCGAGCGCATGAGCGTAAGGGTCGTCGCCGCAGCGTTGCGCGCACGCGGCATCCCCGCCGAAGCGCTCGACGCGACCGGCTTCGTCATCACTACGGCGCATTTTGGCGATGCGCGCCCATTGCAGGATGTGACGCGCGAACGCACCCGCGCCCGGTTGCTGCCGCTGCTCGAACGCGGAGTTGTGCCGGTGGTCACCGGTTTCATCGGCGCAACTGAACAGGGCGTAACGACCACCCTGGGGCGTGGCGGCAGCGATTACAGCGGCGCCATCGTTGGCGCTGCACTCGACGCCGATGAAGTCGATATCTACACCGACGTCGATGGCGTTATGACCACCGACCCGCGGATGGCGCCCGATGCCCGCGTTATCCCGGTCCTCTCCTACGCCGAAATGGGGGAACTGGCGTATTTTGGCGCGAAAGTGCTGCACCCACGCACCATTCGTCCGGTCGTCGAACGCGGTATTCCGCTGCGGGTGCGCAACACCTTCAATCCATCCCATCCCGGAACGCTGGTCGTCCAGACGGTTGAGTCAAACGGGCAGACGGTCAAAGCCGTGACCGCCATCCGCAACCTGAGCCTGATCACCGTCGAAGGACGCGGCATGATCGGCGTTCCTGGCGTCGCCGCGCGCACCTTTAGCGCCGTCGCCAGCGTTGGCGCAAACGTGCTGATGATTTCACAGGCGTCATCAGAGCAGAGCATCTGCTTTGTAGTGCCATCCAACACAGTGCCGCAGGTGACCTACGCGCTCGAACACAATCTGGCAATGGAACTGGCGCGCCGCGATATTGATCGCATTTGGGCGCGCGATGATGTAGCAATCATCACCGCAGTCGGTGCGGGCATGCGCGACACGCCCGGAGTCGCGGCGCGGGTCTTCAGCGCGCTTGCCGAGAATAACATCAACGTGATTGCCATTGCTCAGGGGTCATCGGAGTGCTCGATCAGCACGGTCGTCGTTGCGCCGGAATGCGATGCCGCCGTGCGCGCCGTGCATCGGCTGACGCAAGGGTGATCGAGGTGACCGCACCGCCTGGGCTGCACAACCCCGCGTGGTGTGTGCGCAGCCAGAGAGGCATGAGCGGAGCGAAGGGGCAGCCACAGCGGTGACGGTCACCTGGGATTGGTGAGAAGTGTAAAAAAGGAGAGACACATGACACGCAAACGAATCCCAGTCGCCATTCTCGGCGCTACCGGCGCCGTCGGTCAGCGGATGGTGCAGTTGCTGGAGAATCATCCGTGGTTCGAGATCGCCGTTCTTACCGGTTCAGACCGAACGATCGGGCGTCCCTACGGCGAACTGGTGCGCTGGATCCTCGACACGCCCATCCCGGAGCAGGCGGCGAAAATGATTGTGCAGCCGACCGAAGAGGTCGCCGACGTGGCCATTGCACTGTCGGCGTTGCCAACGGATGTGGCGCGCGAGATGGAACCGCGCTGGGCGGAGCGCACCGCCGTTTGCTCGAATGCCTCGGCGTATCGCGCCGTCGCCGATGTGCCGCTGATCATCCCGGAAGTCAACCCCGATCAACTGACGCTGATCGAGCAGCAACGCGCGCAACGCGGCTGGAAAGGATGCCTGGTGACCAACCCGAACTGTGCGACGATCAGCGCTGTGATGCCGCTCAAGCCGCTCCACGATGCGTTTGGCCTGCAAAAGGCGCATATCAGCACGCTTCAGGCGGTCTCCGGCGCCGGGTATCCGGGTGTGGCATCGCTCGACATCATTGACAACATTATCCCGAATATCGCCGACGGCGGCGAAGAAGCCAAGATTGAGGCAGAGCCGCGCAAATTGCTGGGGAAAGTCGTGGATGGTCAGGTCGTCGAGGCGCAGTTCGCCATCAGCGCACAGGTGACGCGCGTACCGATTATCGATGGTCATACGGCGTTGATTGCCGTATCGTTCGCGCAGAAACCGTCGCCGGAAGAGGCGCTTGCTGTGCTGGAGGCGTTCATGCCGCCAGAGATCGTGCGCCACCTGCCCACATCGCCGGAACGCGCCCTGATCGTCCATCGCGCCGGCGACCGTCCGCAGCCGCGACGCGACCGCGACGCCGGGCGCGGGATGAGCGCAAGCGTCGGGCGGGTGCGCGCCTGCCCGGTGCTGGACCTGCGCCTGGTTGCGTTGTCGCACAATACCATCCGCGGCGCAGCTGGC
Source organism: Roseiflexus sp. (assembly GCF_057785375.1). Lineage (NCBI taxonomy): Bacteria > Bacillati > Chloroflexota > Chloroflexia > Chloroflexales > Roseiflexaceae > Roseiflexus > Roseiflexus sp. Next base: position 138,926 of record NZ_JBYNRX010000058.1, on the reverse strand, counting down.
GGCGCTATTCTCAACGCTGAATTGCTGGTGGCGAGCGGGATTGTGTCGTGAGAGGCGAGAGATGAGAGGCGAGAGGTGAGAGGTGAGAGGCGAGAGGTGAGAGGCGAGAGGTGAGAGGTGAGAGGCGAGAGGTGAGAGGCGAGAGATGAGAGGCGAGAGGTGAGAGGTGAGAGGCGAGAGGTGAGAGGTGAGAGGCGAGAGGTGAGAGGTGAGAGGCGAGAGGCGAGAGGTGAGAGGTGAGAGGTGAGAGGTGAGAGGTGAGAGGCGAGAGGCGAGAGGTGAGAGGCGAGAGGTGAGAGGTGAGAGGCGAGAGGTGAGAGGCGAGAGGTGAGAGGTGAGAGGCGAGAGGTGAGAGGTGAGAGGAGAGAGGAGAGAGGTGAGAGGCGAGAGGGTTTCTCAGAATGGTGGATGCGAAGGTGCACAAATGGGGCGCCTTTGCGCCTTCGCGTCTTTGCGTCAACCTTTATAAGAAATGCTGTAAGGTGTTTCAGAGGAACCTCATCGGGAGGCGTCGATGGGCCGCGATATGTGGAGCGAGTGGCTGTTGCGCCGGCATTTCGGCGGCGATGCGCAGCGCATGCGGGCGGTTCTCGATTTTCTGCGCCCGGTGCGGGATACTAAGAACCAAGAACCGAGAACTGGAAACCAGGAACAAGAATTCAGGAGAACCTGAGCCGCACCTGCGTCAGCATGCGCTGCCCGCGCGCGATGGCGGCGCCAAATTCCGGCACCCGGAACAGCGCAGCGACCCCGGCGTATGCCAGGACGCCAGCGGTCGTTGCGCCAGCCAGCCATACCAGCAGCGGCAGGAAGTCGCCGGGCCAGCGGTAGGTGTCACCAGGGGCAACGAGGGGCAATACCACAAATGAGGAATGGTACAGAAGAGCGAGGGTCAACGCACACGCCAGAGTCGCCAGGATCATGGCGCCGGTTGCGCGGAAGAAGTCGCGCTCCAACCCGCCCAACCGCCGTCCAAGCAGCACGAGGAGCAGAGCGGCTTCAAACAGGTTCGCCAGGCTGAAGGCCAATCCCAGCCCGCTCAAGCCCATCCCCAGGCGCAGGAACGACCATCCCATGCTGATGTTGAGCGCCACCGCCGCGATGCCGACGATCACCGGCGTGCGGGTGTCCTGCATGGCGAAGAAGGCGCGCACGATCACTTCGGCGGCGGCAAATCCGGCAAGCCCCAGCGCATATGCCGACAGCGCTTCGGTGGTCAGCGCCGCCGACGCAGCATCGAAGGCGCCGCGCTGAAAGAGGGCGCGCAGCACCGGAAGCGCCAGCACGCCCAGGATCGCCGATGCGGGCAACGCCAGGAACAACACGGCGCGCACCCCGCCAAGCGCCGTTGCGCGGAGCGTTGCCCGGTCGCCGGCGGCATACTGGCGCGCCATTTCAGGGAAGAGGACCGTCGCCAGGCTCAGCGCGATCAACCCGTGCGGCAGCATCATTAACTGGAGCGCATAGGCGTTTGCCGCCAGCGCCGCGCTGCCCAGCGTCGACGTCAGGCTGACGCTGGCAATCATATTGATCTGCCAGGCGGATTGCCCAAACAGGCGCGGCCCGAGCAACCGCAGCATCCGCCCGACGCCTTCAGCGTAAAACAGGTTCAGGAAGGGGAAGAATGCCCTGCGAACACCGGATCGGCGCTCGCCCCGATGGATCGAGTCACTCCTTGCAAGGGCGACCGACTGTGCGTTTCCACCCCGCTCATTGGCCACGTCTCGGATCCGATACATCGCTCCGACGGCGCGCAGCCCCGGCAATTGAACCAGGACAAAGAGCGCTGCGCCAATGTTGACGCCCCAGACCAGCCCATAGACGCCGAGCCAGGGTGCGAACAGCGCGCCGCCGATGATCCCCAGGTTGTACAGGTTCGAGCCGATGGCAGGCAGCGTAAACCGGTTGAACGATTCGAGCGTCGCCTTGGCGAGACCGCCGACACCGAGCAGGAACGGCTGGATCAGCATGAGGCGCAGCACATCGACCGTGAGCACGCGTTCTGCCTCATCCAGCCCGCGCCCGACGGTTAGCGCCACAAGCGGCGCGGCAAAAACCCAGACGGCCGTGCACGCCGCTACCAGCGCCAGCAGCGTCAGGTTCAGCACCGCAGAAGCAAGCCGCCAGGCATCACGCCGCCGTTCAAGCGCCTCAGAGAACACCGGGATGAACGCCGAACCCAGCGCGCCTCCGGCAATCACCAGGTAGATCAGGTCAAGAATGCCGAACGATGCGCGGAATGCTGCAAGCTCGGCGCTGGTGCCAAACTGGTGCGAGATCAGCACATCGCGCGCCAGACCAAGCACCCGACTCGCCAGGTATCCGGCCGCGACGATAATGGTATTCAGCAGAGCGCGTTTCATGAGAGAACCAAGAACCAAACCAACCCCAGGTAACCGTCACCGCTGCGGCTGCCCCTTCGCTCCGCCCATACCCCTGCCTGCGCACGCATCGCGCGGGACTGCCCACCCACCCCAGGTGACCGTCACTCTTGCGGCTGCCCCTGCGCTCCGCCCATGCCCCCTGCCTGCGCACGCATCGCGCGGGACTGCCCGCTACCCACGCGGTGACGGTCACCTCAACGGTTGCGCGGATCGTCGCTTCCTGGTATAATACCGCATCAGTACGAGCGGCGCATCTGCAGCCGCTTTCATTATGAGCAACACCTGTAGTTTCAAGGAGAGTTCGAGTCTTGGCAAACACAAAGTCTGCTGAAAAACGCATTCGCTCAAATGCGCACCGTGCGCTGCGCAACAAGATGTACCGCTCACGGGTTAAGACGGCGATTCGGAAAGCAGAGCGCGCCATCTTCGCCGGCGCCCCCGAACCGGAACTGGTTCGAGAGGCGATGAGCCTGCTGGATCGTGCGGCAGTCAAGGGGATCATCCACAAAAACAACGCCGCCCGGCGCAAGTCGCGCCTGGCAAAGAAACTCGCCAAAGCGATGGCGACCCCAACATCCTGAGTATCACGAGCACAGTCCAGCAACAATCAGTTCCAGTCCGGCTTCAATCTCTGCGCGTCCCGTTTTTGAGGCATGATCAAGTTCGAGCAGGCGCTGGTGCAGCCGCTGCAGATCAGCAAGGCTGAAACCGCGCGCCTGCTCGATGGCTTTACGCACCACAAACGGTTTCTGCCCAAGTCGGGTCGCAATATCATCGGGGCGCAGGCGCTGTGCGGCAAGATCCTTGACCCCCAGCAGAATTCGCACCTGACGCGCCATCATGAACAGAATGTACTGCGCTGCCTGACCGTCGTCGAGCAGGCGGCGCAACGCTGTCAGCGCCGCACTCCGACGACGCGCGCTGAGTTCGTCGATAAAGGCGAACAGATTTTGTTCCTGCGTGTCGGCGACCAGCAGATCGACTTCGCGAACGGTAATACGTCCGCCACGCCCGACGAACGTGGCCAGTTTGGTCAGTTCGGTGATCAGCAATCGCCCGTCGTTCCCCGCCAGCAGGATCAACCGTTGCGCGGCATCTTTATCGAGCGTCACACCGAGATGTTTGGCGCGATCATGCAGCCAGCGCAGCAGTTCGGCGCCCTCACGGGGCGCGCATTCGCGTATCTCAGCGTGCTTTTTCAGAAAAGTAAACAGACTGCTCCGTTTATCAACGTCGTCGCTTTCGAGAAACACGAGATCGCAGGCATCCGGCACACGCTCCAGGTATGCGCGCAGGTCATCGCGATCCTTGCCGGCTTTCTGATGTTTCAGCAGATCGTAGACAATGACCAGCCGCCGGTCGGCGAGGAATGGCATTGCCTCGCATGCCGTCGCCAGGTCATCAAGCGTTGCCCGCCGTCCATCAAGGGTCGTCACATTCAGATCAGCGACCTCGGCAGGCACACGCGCCTTCAGCGCCGCCAGCGCCTCGCTCCGTCCGTACTCATCGGAACCATAAATGAGAAACAGCATGGCGCAGCACCTGGAACAGGAGAAAACCCCACCTCCGGCGTGAGACGGATAGGTTTCGAACCTGCACAAGGCAGGTGGGTGCCGGCCCGTGGGTATCTGCGGCCCGCCGCATAGCCCATGATTTCGGAGCGCGACTCCCTTCGAAACTGTGTTGGCTCGAAACAACACACCGCCCCCGACCGGGGTAGGGTTACATTGATCGTACCACCAGACGTCGTTTCTGGCAACTGCGAATCCGGTCAGGCGACACGCATCTTCATCCAGCCCGACGTGTTGTGGAAATCAACCACGACGCTTCCCGGCGGCACGAGTGCGTCGCATGCGGCGCGCAGGTCATCGCTCAACGTCATGTCCAGAACCGGCAGCGCCTCTTCGAGTTGCGCCAGGGTGCGCACACCAAAGATGGGCGCAGTAATGCCTGGCTGATCCTTGACCCACAAAAGAGCAAGTTGGGCAGGCGTCAGACCGTGCTCATGCGCGAGTGCAGCAAACGCGCGACCGATCTCGATACCGCGCGCGGTGACACGTTCAGCGTAGATGCCGCCACGCAGCACGACGCGCGAGTCCGGTGGCGGCGCGGAGATGTCGGTATAACGCCCCGCCAGCACTCCCTGCGCCAGCGGCGCCCAGGGAATGACTGCCAGGCCATGCGCCTGGCAGAGAGGCAGCAGTTCATTCTCGATGCGCCGGTCGAGCAGGTTATAAGGCGGCTGCTCCGACACGTAGCGCACATACCCCTTCAACTCGCTAACCATGATCGCTTCCATCACGCGCCACGCCGGATGCGTCGAACAACCGACATAGCGCACCTTTCCCTGGCGCACCAGATCGGTCAGCGCCGCGAGGGTCTCCTCAACCGGCGTGTGCGGGTCAGGACGATGGATCTGGTAGAGATCGATGTGATTGGTCTGCAACCGGCGCAGGCTGTCTTCGCAGGCGCGCATCAGGTGCAGACGCGAGTTGCCCCGGTCGTTGGGACCGGGTCCCACCGGGAAGTGCCCTTTCGTTGCCAGGAAGACCTGATTGCGCTTGCCGTCGCGCACCAGCGCGCGCCCGATGATGCGCTCGCTCTCGCCGTTGTTGTAACTGTTCGCGGTGTCGATCATGTTGATGCCGGCATCGAGGGCGCGATCAACGATACGCACTGCCTCGGCTTCGTCGGTCGGATTGCCGAAATTCATTGCGCCGATGCACAACGGCGCCACGCGCACGCCGGTGCGTCCGAAAAGACGGTATTCCATGGTTGATGTCCTTGTTTGCAACGGTTCCGCCATCGACGCGGGGCAACCTGCCGCGGTCAATCCGCCGCGGGCAACCCATCGCGGGCAAACCGACGGGTTGCCCCTACCTTTCGCTCGCTTTGCAATGCTACCACACTTTCGAGGTGGGTTGTCGATCATTCAGCATGGCGCAACGGCTCTTTCCGTCACGATGCATGGCGTTATGTTACAATAACGGGGTGGTTGAGACAATCGTAAGATTGCCGGTCAGCGATCAGACGATCTGTGCTATTGCTGGAGCGAGCCAGGGCGGACAAAGGCTGCCTGCGGGAAAATGAAGGAGGCTGTTATGACGGCCGTTGCACCAGAACATCGGGCTGCGCCGACCTCGCCCCAAACACCGCCAATGTGGGCGGACGTTGATCGGGCGCTTGCCGATCTCCACGCACGCAAAGACCCCTGGATTCAGGTCAGCCTTGATGAGCGGATCGCACTCCTCGCCACACTGCGTCGCGCGCTTGCCGATGCTGAAGAGCGCTGGATCACACTGAGCCTGGAAGCCAAAGGACTGGCGCCTGGCGGGTATGGCGAGGGGGAGGAACGCACCTGGTTCACGATTCTCACCCGCGCACTGCGATTGCTGCACCAGGCGCTGATGGATATCCGTGTCCAGGGGCGTCCCCAATTGCCAGACGGCTTAACTGCCCATCCCAACGAGCAGGTCGTGGCGCCGGTGCTGCCGGCGAGCCGCTATGATACTGCCATCTTCCCCCGGATGACCGGCGAGGTCTGGATCGAGCCGGGACTGACCGCCGAAGAGGTGCTGCAACAGCAGGCAGACGCCTATCGAACGCCGGCGGAACACGGGCGCGTCGGATTGGTGCTGAATGCAGAGACATCGAGTTTTCTTCCCGTCACCGATATTCTGCACAAATTGTTCGTCGCCAATGAAGTCGTTGCATTGAAATTGCACCCAACGCAGGCGCCGCTCACGTCGCTCTTTGAAGAAACCTTCCGCTCGCTCCTCGAATATGGCGTCGTTCGGCTGATCTATGGCGACCGCGACCTCGATGCATATCTCTGCGCCCATCCGCTGATCGATACCGTCCATTTCAGCGGCGCCGATGCCATATTCGACACACTGGTCTTCGGCGAGGGACAGGAAGGCGCAGAGCGCCGGATGCGCCATGAACCGGTGCTGACAAAGCCGTTTAGCGGCGAGGTGGGTAATGTCACGCCGGTGCTGGTCGTTCCAGGACCCTGGAGCGACGACGATCTGCACCACCATGCGATGCTGCTTGTACGCGCGTTTGTATGTAATGCGGCATATGTTTCTGCGGCTCCACGCCTGATCGTGCAGCACCGGAGCTGGCGTCAGCGCGATTCATTCCTGGCGGCGTTTGAACAGGTGCTGACGCGCGTCCCAACCCGGCAGGCGCCATTTCCAGAAGCGCGTCGTCAGCTCGATGCGCTGCTGAACGCTCATGCGCGCGCGCATCGTATCGGGCAGGCGGATATGGATCATCTGCCCTGGACGGTTATCCCCGATCTGACCCCATCGGCACTCGACACGGACTGCTTCGTGCGCACGATGTTCTGTCCGGCAGTCGGCGAACTGGCGCTCGATGCCAGGGACGCAGCAACGTTTATCGATGAGGCAGTTCAGTTTCTCAATCAACGTGTGCGGGGCACACTGGCAGTGACCATCCTCATCCATCCGCGCACCCTCCGTGATCGGCGGGTGCGTGCGGCATTCGAGCGGGCATTGAACGATCTCCGGTACGGCACAGTGGCCATTAATGCGGTGGCACAGCAGGCGGTGCTGGCCGGCGTGCTGCCGTGGGGCGCGTTTGCCGAAAAGAGTGATGGCCCGTTCAGCGGCAAAGTCGAAAATCCGCTGATGCTTCCTCGTCCACAAAAATCAATCTTGCGCGGTTCGTTCCGCATTCCCCGGATGTTTCTCTCCGTCGATCCGCACCACAACATCGAGGTGTGCAAAGCCATCACCCGGCTGGAACAGGCGCCCTCGCCGTGGCGCCTGGCGCAACTGCTGCGCCTGACATTGCGGAGGTGAGACCTGAGAGACCATCCTCCGAAGGAAAACGAGCGATGTCGGTCATCAACTTCAACACAACAAATATGACCCTGCGCCAGTTACTGGGCAATGGTCTGACCTACCATGTGCCGCTCTTTCAACGCGACTACAGCTGGACGCAAGATGAGTGGGAAGATTTGTGGCAGGATATTCAGAACACCATGACCGGCGCTGAACCGGCGCATTACATGGGATATCTTGTCCTCCAAACACAGGATCAGAAACGTTTCGATATTATCGATGGGCAACAGCGTCTGACGACGTTGAGCCTGCTGGCGCTGGCAGTGTTGAAGGCGCTGGACGATCTGGCACAGCGTAATATTCAGTCAGAAGACAATCGTCGCCGTGCAGAGCAGCTGCGCAATAGTTTTATTGGCTATCTGGATCCTGTAACGCTCGTTCCGCAAACCAAACTCACACTCAATCGCAACAACGACGCTTTCTATCGTGATCGATTAGTTCCGTTGCTGCCATTGCCACAACGCGGCCTGAGATCATCGGAACATTTACTACGGCGCGGTTTCGATTGGTTTTACAGAAGAGTCTCCGAAGAATACGCTACTCATAAAGATGGTGCTGTTATGGCGAGGTTTCTCAGTGATACAGCGGATAAATTGTTTTTTACCGTCATTACAGTGAATGATGAACTTAATGCCTTTAAGGTGTTCGAGACGCTCAACGCACGCGGTGTGCGCCTTTCACCAACCGATCTCCTGAAAAACTACCTCTTTTCGATTGTTTACCGTGATGGTTCTCACGAGACCGAGATAGAGGCTCTGGAACGGCGTTGGAACCGGATGATTGACCAATTAGGCAGTGAAAGTTTTCCTGCCTTTTTGCGAGCGCATTGGAACAGTCGTGAAAAACTGGTGCGTGAGTCCGAACTTTTCAAAGTCATTCGTGCTGCAACTCCAAATAAAGGGCAAGTTTTTGAGTTGTTGCGGTACATGGAAGAGGACGTTCCAGTTTATGCTGCTCTGGCGAATCCAGAGGATCGACTGTGGACCGAGACGCAACGTGAGCATGTTCGCGAATTGCGGATGTTCAGCGTCCGTCAACCCTGGTCCTTGCTCCTGGCGGCTTACCGCTCGCTTGATGAGGAAGGATTTACCAGCGTGCTACGTGCGGTCAGCATCGTGTCATTTCGTTACAATGTCATTAGCAATATGCTAACCCACGAACAAGAGCGCGTATATAACGATATCGCACGGCGCATAACTAGTGGTGAAATAACACACTCTTCCGAGGTCATACGCGCTCTCGCGCCGATTTATGTCGATGATGAAACATTTCGCAATGCGTTTGCAGTTAAGGTGTTACGAACTACTTCATCACGCAATCGGCAGGTTGCACGCTATATTCTGTCCACGATCGAGACACAGGTGTCTCATACCCATCATGATGCCGATAATTCGGCTTACTCGCTCGAACATGTTCTACCCGAAAATCCGACAGATGGCTGGGAACACATCGATGACGAACAGATCGAAGAATGGGTGTATCGGCTTGGTAATCTAACCCTGCTGGAAGCGACGCTTAACCGCGCTGTCGGAAATAAGCCGTTCAGCGAGAAACGACCGGTCTATGCTCAAAGTCAGTTTCAGATCACTCGTGATATTGCGGAACAGAATGAAGCATGGACGGTCGAGCGCCTGGCGGAGCGTCAGCGCCGGATGGCGCGCATTGCGACGGGTATCTGGCGTCTGCCGCAGATGGATGCGCGACGAACCCTGGGGTGACAGGGAGGGGCAGGTCTACGACCTGCCCCCCCGACGCCCGTCTACCACCTGCCCTACCCTGATCCGCCCCTGCCCCCATCACCGCGAGCGCGCGGCGTGGACGGCTTTCTCCGCCGCTTCCGCCAGCGTCGCCGCCGGGATCAACGCCGACTCTGCCAGGATGCGCCGCCCTTCCTCTTCGTTCGTGCCGACCAGGCGCGCAATCATGGGCACGTCGGTCTGGACTTCCGACAGCGCGGCGACGATGCCCCGCGCCACTTCATCGACGCGGGTGATGCCGCCGAAGATATTGAACATGACCGCCTTCACATTTGGGTCGGAGAGGATGATCTGCAGTGCGGTCTTGACCTTCTCTTTGCTGGCGCCGCCGCCAATGTCGAGGAAGTTGGCAGGCTCGCCGCCGTACAGTTTGACAACATCCATCGTCGCCATTGCCAGACCGGCGCCGTTGACCATGCAGCCGATGTCGCCGTCGAGTTTGATATAGGTGATGCCTGCCTCACGCGCACGCTGCTCGGCTTCCGGTTCGTCTGAAGCGTCGCGCATTGCTTCGAGATCGGAGTGGCGGAAGAGACCGCTGTCGTCCAGCACGATCTTCGAGTCAAGCGCCTGCAACGACCCGTCGGCGCGCACCACGAGCGGGTTGATCTCTGCCAGCGACGCATCGACATCCATGTAAGCGCGGTAGAGCGCCGTGGCAATCTGCGCAAACTGGCGCGCCTGTTTTGCGTCGGTCAACCCAATGCCGTAGGCAAGATCGCGCGCCTGGAAGTCGAGCAGCCCCAGCATCGGGTGCGCCGCCACCTTGACAATTGCCTGCGGGTTGGTTTTGGCGACTTCCTCGATTTCGACGCCGCCTTCTGCCGATGCCATCATGACAATCCGCCGCGAGGCGCGATCCATAATCGCGCCCAGGTAGATCTCACGCTCGTAGGTGATCGCTTCAGCCACCAGCACTTTTTCGACCGTCAGCCCTTTGATGTTCATCCCAAGGATCTGCCCGGCGACCTGCTCGGCCTGATCCGGGGTGTCGGCAAGTTTGACGCCGCCCGCCTTGCCGCGCCCGCCAACGAACACCTGCGCCTTGACCACGACCCGCCCGCCGATCTGTTCGGCAATTGCGCGCGCCTCCGCTGGCGTCGTCGCAACGCCGCCGCCCGTCACCGGTACGCCGTAGCGCGCCAGAATGTCGCGCGCCTGGTACTCGTGCAGCTTCATCGCCTGTTCCTCTCCCTGCTCGCGTGTATCTTGCGCGGATAGTATCATTTCCGCTGCATTGCGTCAACTTTCCAGCACGACCCATGCACGCCGGTCGCGTTTGGAAATGGCCGGCGGATCGGTGATCGGCGCAACGTCGGTCAGCCAGATGAGCACCGCGTAGCGGCTGCGATAGGCGCGGGCGCGCACGTCGTCGTCGAGACAGAGTTCGGCGGCGTAGTGTTCGAGCAACGCCGCAATGTGCACTGGCGTCAGATCGTCGAATGTTGCGACACGCGCTGCTCGCGCAGTGGCGACGATGGGTCCGCTGGCGCGTTTGAGAAGGAGTGTATCACCGGCAGTAACACAGCCATACGGCGCCGCGCGCACCCGCAGGAAGCGCGACTCGATCGTCTTCTCACCGGCAAGGATGCGGCTCAGGTAGGGTTCGCGCAGGATGGCAAGATGGCGCGCCATGCAACTTTCGCCTCGTCCGCTGCGTCGTAATGGGCAGAAAGGAGCGCCCGGACAGACTGCTACGAAATCTGAGCAGCGCCGGGCGGGAAACGAACGATGGAAACTCGAACACTTCGTCGCGTTCGCAGTGAACGCATTCTGGGAGGCGTCGCCGCAGGCGTGGCGCACGCGCTCAATATCGACCCAGTATTTGTACGCCTCGGCTTTCTGTTTCTGGCATTGATCAACGGCTTTGGCACGTTGCTCTACCTGGCGATGTGGATCCTGGTGCCAGCCGAGGATAGCCGCGAGGTCGATCCTCGTGCGCAGATCCGCGAGAATATCGCCGATATGCGCGCGGTTGTTGAAGAGTATGTCGCACGTGTGCGCAGCCTGTTTGCGGCGTAATGCCCTTCCGTCCGGAGTCTCTCCAGAAAGCGCATATTACCGTCATTGTGAGACACACCAGCGTTCGCCCGACGGTGATGGTTTTTGAGAAATTAATCCGGCATCGCCACGTCGAGCCCGCGAAGGCGGGCTTCGCTTCCCGTAGCCCGCGACTTTAGTCGCCAGGCTACAAGGCGGATAGCGGAATAATTTCAAAGTCCATAACCGTCGGGCTGATCCCACAAAGGGCGCTCAAGCGCCCTCACTCGGGAGACGCCAGCCTCGCGTCAGCGGGGCTTCGTGCATTGAGCGCGGGCATTCATGTCCGCGCGGGTGAGCGGCGTGCTGATGCTGCGCTTCGCGGCGCCTGCCGCGAACGGATCGTGGCAACTCGCAATGACGCCTGAACATCAGGTATGCAGAGAGTCTCACAGGGTCTCTAGTGCGACCGCCACGGCTTCGCCTCCTCCCAGACAGAGCGCTGCGATCCCGCGCCCGCCGCCGCGCCGGAACAGGGCATGGATGAGTGTTACCAGGATGCGCGCGCCGCTGGCGCCAATCGGATGCCCCAGAGCGATGGCGCCGCCATGCACATTCAGCCGGTCGCTGTCGAGGTTCAGCGCGCGAATGTTCTGAACGACCTGCGCAGCGAACGCTTCGTTGATCTCGAACAGATCGTAGTCGTCAAGGGTCGTCGCCGTCTGCGCGAGCAGGCGGCGAATAGCGTACACCGGCGCCGTGAAGACCTCGCGCGGCGCCACCGCTGCCTGCGCTGCACCGATCAACCGCGCCAGCGGGCGCGCACCGAGATCGGCTGCGCGTTGCGCGCTGGTGACCACCAGTGCAGCCGCGCCGTCGGTCAGACCGGGGGCATTGCCAGCAGTCACCGTCCCGTCGGGTGAAAAGGCGGGCGACAGTTTGCTGAGGGTTGCGAGACTCACGCCGCGACGCGGCGGCTCATCGACGGCAAGGGTATCGCCGCTCTGCGATATGAACGGGGCGATTTCATTGGCGAACGCCCCGGCGTCCTGCGCAGCGATAGCGCGCGCCTGCGATTCGACGGCGTACATATCCTGCTGCTCGCGGGTGACCCCATACGTGCGCGCCGTCCAGTCGGCGGCGTGCCCCATGTGATGATGCTCGAATGCGCACCACAAACCATCATAGATGAGCGAGTCAACCAGTTCAGCATTGCCCAGTCGATAGCCGCCGCGCGCCTGCGGCAAGAGATAGGGGGCGCGGGTCATGCTTTCCATACCGCCGGCGACGATGAGCGATGCTTCACCAGAGCGGATGAGCGCGGCAGCCAGCATCACCGCCTTGAGTCCGCTGCCGCAGACCTTATTGATCGTCAGGGCGCCGACCGATTCGGGGAGACCGCCGCGCAGCGCCGCTTGACGGGCGGGCGCCTGCCCAAGCCCTGCGCCGACCACGTTTCCCATGATGCACTCATCGACCAGCGCCGGATCGATGGCAGCCCGTGCGACCGCGGCGCGAACCGCACGTGCGCCGAGATCGGTGGCGGGAACAGCGCGAAACATGCCCTGGAATTTGCCGATTGGCGTGCGCGCTGCGCCGATAATGACGATGTCGTTGGCGTTGAGCATTGATCATCCTCCTTCCTTACAGGATGGATTGTACGGCGTCCCTTCAAAGTAGGTGTTCCATTCACTTTCCGACAACGTGCGACCTGCGGTGCGGCAGGCGACGTCGAGCAGTTCGTTGCTGGACTGCGGCAGCATCTCAGGGGCGTAGAGCGGCGCGTTGAGATTCCAGACGCGCGCCATGCCATCAGCGCCTGCGGTCAGCATCAGGGAAGTGTTCGCCGGTATCGCCACACTGGTGACTGCGCCGTCGTGGCCGCGGAGAAGCACCGGTTTGACGCCGGGATCGGCGGCTCGCAGATCCCAGAGGGCGACCTGCCCATCGGCGCTGGCGGTTACCAGGCGGCTGGCGTCGCCGTTCAACGCCAGTCCTGTGATCCGGGCGCTCTGGCCGCGCAACACCACGCGCGCCCGGTTGTCGTTCCGCGCTTCAAGGTCCCAGAGGCAGGTCGTTCCATCGGCGCTGCCGGCGATGACCAGCGTGTTCCCCGATGCAGTGCGCACCTCCGTCACTTCCGCTGTCAGACCGAGCAGCACATAGACCGAGTCGAACTGTGTGCCGCTGAGACGCCAGAGACGCACCTGCCCTCCAGCGCTGCCGTAGGCGAGCCAGCGTCCGTCGCTGCTGAACGTGATCGATGTCAGCGCGCCGCGGGTGCGTTCACGAGTATATGTTCCAGAACCAGATGCCAGATTATAGAGTCGCGCCTGGCTATCGTCGTTGCCAGTCGCCAGCAGGCGCCCGTCGGGGCTAAACGCAAGCGAGCGAATGCCACTGCGCCCGCCGAGCCCGCTCAGACGTTGCGGCGGCGCCGAAAGGTTTGCCAGATCGTACACGAGTGTTGCGCCCTGGTTGTCGCCGATCGCCAACAGGCGCCCATCACGGCTGATGACGATGGCCGTGTTGCTCCCCCCTGGTCCTGCGAGTTCGCGGGCGGTCAACGTCGCACCGGAGAGATTCCAGAGACGAACGCTGGCAGGATCACCGCCTGCCGTCACCAGGCGGGCGCCGTCGCGCGAGAGCGCCAGCAGCGTTGGCGAGCCCGAGGCGCTGGCGATACGCGGCGATCGGCTCAGATCGGTCAGGTTCCAGACCTGAAGCGAACCACTGGAGGTCAGGAGTGCCGCGACCGCACCGTCATCGCTGGTTGCTGCGGCGACCACCGGACCGCCAATCTCCAGTCCCACGCCGCCAATGCGTGTGAGCGAGCCGCGCAGGACCGCATCGGCGATCGGAACGGGCGCTTCGCCCTTTTGCAGCGTGACCTGCACTGCTTCGATTGCCAGCAGGAGGCTGAGGACAGGGCGATCCTCACGTTCCGCCTGCGCCAGCGCCGCGAGTTGGCCAGCGCGCGCCTGGCGCGCCTCGCGCTCGAGCGCCGGGACCAGCGCCTCGGCGGTCCGGCGTGCATACGATTCCTGGGTTGCCGAGAGCGCCGCCTGGGTGCCGCGCAGCAGCGCCAGGCTTTCGGCGGACTGCGCGGTTGCGGCCGCATCTTGAGCCTTTCTGGCAGCTTCACGGGCGTTTTCGACAGCGACCTGGGCAGTAGCAAGCGCCAGATTGGAGATGCTGACCTGGGTTGCCAGTTCGGAGGCGGTTGTCCTGAGTTGCGATTGTTGCAGCAGCAGCATGATGCCTGAGATGATGGCGCCGATCAGGGCAAAGGCCATCGTGATGACGACCAGGCGCAAACGATGCGCCGAGTGCGCTTCGGCTTCGGCGCGCTTCCCCTGCTCGATGGCCAGTTTTTCGTTCTGTTCCGCCTGAATACGACGCGCTTCCGCCAGCGCCTGCGCCTGTTCGAGTTCCTGGCGGCGCTGCGCTTCTTCCGCGTAGCGCGCCTGATCGATCGCCGCGCGACTGGCGGCGACCAGATCGAGCAACGCTTCGTCATACCCCAGGTACGCGGCTTCGGCGCTGCTCAACCAGCGTTCGGCTTCCGCCAGTTGCACTTCGTCGAGCAACCCTGCAGCGCCGCCACCGAGCCGCACCCACTCCGCTGCCTTTGCCTCCAGGCGGCGACGCGTTGCGATTGCCGCGCGCTCATCTTCGAGCCAGTTGACGAGGGTGGGCCAGTTGCGCACGAGCGCTTCATGGGCGATTTCGATCTGCGCACTCCCCGACGTGTCGCCGGGGGTAAGCCGGACCAGGCGCGCGGCGATCAGACGTTCGAGCACCCGATCGACCCGATCGCGCGCTTCGCCAGCGCGATAGAGTTGATCGCGCCGGATGCGGTTGCTGGTGATCTCCAACCCCTCGCCGGGGCGCACCATCCGCATCAGGATGCGGCGCGCCGTCACCTGATCCTCCGGGATCAGGCTGTCATAGAGCGCATCGGCACTGCGCGCCAGCGCCTGCCGTCCGCCGCCGATCCGCTGGTACGCCTGCCAGGTCACCCGGTTGCGGTCGCGCGCATCCCACAGTTTGAGCAGCGAGAATTGCAGGAGCGGCAATGCAGCCGGCTCGCCGAGGGTGTCGTGAAGCAACGCATCGATGACACCCGGCTCAAACTTGAGACCGACCAGTTCCGCCGGACGTTCAATCGCCTCGCGCATTTCGCTGGCGCTGAGCGGCAACAGTTGCACCCGCGCTCGTTCCATCCACTGTTGAAGCGACGGTTCGAGCGCAATAAAACTCTCGAAGTCGCTGCGCATGGTTGTGATGACGATGTGGCGGGGGGATGGATGTTCCACAAGGGCGACCATCGCCTCGACGAATGCACGGCGCTCGGTTTCATCGTCGGTGAGGGTGAACAATTCTTCCAGCTGATCGACAACCAGCACCGCCGGTTCGGGTCCATCGAACGCTGCAACCGCCTGCTGCGGGTCGCGTAACTGTTCCGCCAGGTCCTCATCACTCGCCAGATCATCGGGTTGGCCGTTCAGGCGACGCAGCGCGCGCGCCAGGTGCACCAGCGGCTGTTCCCCCGGCGTCACCACCGGCAGGTAGCGCCAGGCGCCGCTGCTGGGCAACGCATTCTGCTTCAGGGCGGGGATCAGCCCGGCGCGCACCACCGACGACTTGCCGGCGCCAGAGGGACCGACGAGCGCCAGCATGCGATGGTCATTCAGCCGGTTGACCAGGAATTCCACCAGGCGCCGCCTGCCGAAGAAGCGCGCCGCATCCTCTTCGCGGAACGGGTCCAGCCCGACATACGGGCAGTGGGCATCGTCCAGTTCTGGCGCGAGCGACAGGTCGAACTCATCGAGCGTGGCGTCGGGCGGTTCATACCCTTTGCGAATGAGGATCGTCGCCCAGTAATCGAGTAGACTCTGCGCTGCGTTGCGCTCGTCTTCGTCTTCGAGCACGACGCCGGTGGCGCTGCCGCGCGCAATGACCTCCACCGCCTGCCCCAGAACATGCGGCGTCAATCCCTCATCGCGCAGGCGACGGAGCAAGTCGGTATGCGCCGTGCGCAACGCCGCGAATGAAGGGTATGCCAGCACATCATGGTCGGGCGCCCGTTCTGGTGATGGGTGATCGGTCATGGCGTCAGCACCCTGAGGACGGAAGCCAGCGGCTCGCCGACCTTGCGTAATTCGTCACACACCCGTTTGAGTTCGATATCGACGCGGAAGAAACGCTCCCCCGCCTGGCGACGAAAACGACGGAAGAACTGCCGTGCGCGCGCCGGATCGGCAGCCTCCAGCGCACCGGTCACCTTCTCGGCATCGCTCTTTAGGGCAGCGCCCCACGACTCGGCGCTCTCCAGGTAGAACGGCGCCACCCGTTCGCGCACATCGGGCCACGAGAGTTCCAGTTCGGTGATGTCCTGATCGATGAACTGCTCGATCCGGCGAAGATCGAGATCGACGATCTGCCAGCGATCATGTTCTTCGACCAGCCCGGCAAGGCTGGCGCTGAGAGTCGTCAGCGCGGCGACGCCGAGTTCAATCTGGCTGATTCTGGTCGCATCGTACCCGGCATCACCAAGCCGGCTGCGCACCGCGGTCATACCCTGGACGAGCGCGGTGAGACGCAGGGCGCGCGCGGCGGTGTTGAGACGGGCATTGATCAGGGTCGGCTGGGTGGTCAGCACCCGATTGAGCAGGCGCATCGCCTTTTTCAACACCTGCAGATCGGTTGCATTGACCGCCTGCGCCACATCCGTCTGGGCTTTGCAGACATCCGCCACCCACGACAATTCGCTCGCTGGCAGGCGATTACGTTCGGTCACCTGCTCCAGGTCGCGCAGAATGCCCTGGAGAGTCACCTCGTAATTGGCGATGCTCTCCCACGCCAGATCGTCGTCCGGCAGGCGGCGCATGTCAATGACAATCGGGTTGTAGCAGTGGAACTGGAGCGAGTGCAGTTGATCATGCACATCCTTGTAATCCGCCAGAATGTCGATCTGGCGCGCCGCAGCCTGGAAATCGGCGCGAAACGCAATCACCGCCTGGCGCACATCACTGCCCGCCTCGATAAGGTCCTCGAGCGCCTGAATGCCGGTCCCGACCGAACGCGCCGTGACTTCCGCCACAGTCGATGGCGTATGAGCGGCAGGGGGATCAAACAGGCGACCATCCTCGGTGCGCGTGTAGATCACCGGAATACCCCAGTCGGCGCGACCAAGCCCGGCTATGTTCATGACGGCGCGTCGCCCTTCAGTGACGCAAAAATCGATTGGGAAGGCATCCGCCAGGGCGCGATAGAATGCCCCGGCAAAGGCGCGGGTGGCTTCTTCCGGCGCCTGAAATTGCATCGCAATAACCGCCGGAATCTGGGCGCGCACCAGAGCCGGCGCCATGCTGCGCATCGGATCGAGCGCCAGTTGCCCGGTGGCGCAGGCGTCCAGCACAACCAACCGCAGGTTGCTCCGGTCCAGCATAATGCCGAGTTGCAGCGCACTGATCGGTTCTGGATCGCCAAGGTCGTCTTCGAACATGAGGCTCGCTGTGGCGCCGTCGGCGGCAAACCCGCCATGACCGACAAAATGCCAGATGTGGTAGCCTTCGCGCAACCGGTTCTGCAGTTTGGCAGCCGTCAGATGCGGTTCAACGACCGCGACAACCTGGTTGCCGAAGCGTTCGATCGCTGCCTGAACCGCTGCCAGTTCGCGTTCGACGGCGGTTGGCGGCGGGGTTTGCGCGGCGGTCAGCAACACACGCAGCGGCAACGGCGCGGTGAGCGGCGGAATGCGGTCCGGCTGCGGCAGATGGCGCACGACCGGCGCATCGAGCAGCGTCAGGGGACCGCGATCCGGGTCGTAGAGGAATTCCCAGGGCAGCATGGCCACCGATGCTGCCGATGGCGGGATGTTGAGTCGCAGGCGCAGACCTTCATCGCTGGCGAGTGCGCCCCGGCAACGGACGTACACATCACGCACTGCGCCGGTGAAGAGCGCATCGAATAAGGCTTGGCCAAGCGCGACGAGTGCGGCTTCGTCGAGATCCAGCGCGCGCAGACGCGCTAACAACGCCTGTATCCGTGGATCGGCGTCGGGCAGGCGCAGTTCGCCGTCACCCTCTTCGCCGCGCGGTCCGCGCGCTTTGAGAAGAAAGCGACCGCTCTCTGCCGGTGTGACCGCAATTTCGAAGTCAGCATACGATTTCATGGCGTGATTATCGTAGTATAGCACACCCCTTCGTTGCCGACGAGGATGAAAGTATGGTACACTCCCGCGATGTATGCACCGGTATCTGGAAGCGATTGTGAGCGGCGAAACGGGCACGCGAGCGTCACCTCCGCTGAGGCTGGCGATCCGCGCGATTGCGGCAGCGCTGGCGGCCACGCTGCTCGTGACCCTTCTGTGCCAGATACCGGTGGTGCACCGTGTTGATGTGGGGCGGTTCGACGCCGGGTATGTGCGCGGCTTCTACGACCCGGAGCGCCGCGATTGGCCGCAGGCGCGCGCCTATCTGAACGGGTCGGACGGCAGCGCGCGCTGGACGCGCGCCGAGTCGTTTCTGCTGTTTCCGCAGGCTGGTCTTCCTGCTGTAGTGACGCTGCGGCTGCGCGGCTGGCGCGCCGATGGTCCGCCGCCGCAGGTGAGGATCATGGTCGATGGGCGCGAAGCGTACAGCGGCGCAACTACCGGCGAGTGGCAGGAGATTCGGCTGGCGGTGAAGCAACCCTCGCTGAAGCCGGAGGATGTGCTCATCACAATACGCTCTGACGTAGCGCCGATCAGCGTCGGGGATCCGCGGCCGGCGGGGGTGCTCGTCGATGCGGCCGAGTATCGCACGACAAGACCGCCGCTGCAACCGTATCCGGCGCAACTGGCATGGGGCGCGCTTGCTGGGGCGTTGCTGGCGCTGGCGCTGGCGGACACGCAGTGGGACGCACGGAAGTCCTGGCGCCGCTTCTTCACGCCGCTGCGCGCATGGACCGCCGGGATGCTGCTGATCGGTCTTGCCTGGCTGTTGCTGTACCGGCTTCAGCCAGCATACCCCTACCCGTTACGTGGACTCTTGCCTGGTATCTGTGCGGCGCTTGGCGCAGTCACAACAGTGCGGTACGGACCGGCGCTCGCGGCGCGGCTGCCGCTCCTGCCGGATGTTCTGGCAGTGGGCGGCATTGTGGTGTGGACCGCAGCGATTCTGCTGGCGGCGCAGGATCACGTAACACTGTCGGTTCCGGGGGTCGAGAAAGATTTCCGGGTGTTTGCGACACGCGCCGTCGATCTGGCGCTGGTCTTCCGCGCCGATGGGTTCTACAACCTGGGGTATCCGCTCCTGCTCTGGTGCGTTGCGCCGTTGACCGGCGGAAATGTCTTCCTGGCAGCGCGACTGATTGCCGCCTTTTTGGGCGCGATCTTCCTCGGCGCGTCCTGGTTCCTGGCGCGCTGTGCGCTGGGGCGCGCCGCGGCGCTTGCGGCGCTGGTGATGCTGGCGCTGAACCCGTTTGTGGTGCAGTATGCGCTGTACATCGGCAGCGATATGCCGTTTGCGGCGTTCTGCGCGTTGACCCTGGCGCTGCTGGCGCAGTGGACGGACCGGAAGAGCGTCTGGCTGCTCGTTCTGGCCGGCATCGCCGCAGGCTTCGCATTCCTGATGCGGCACCCCGGCATCCTGTTGCTTCCCTTTGGGATGCTGGTTGTGTGGATGAGGCGCGAGGCGCGAGGCGCGAGGCGCGAGGGGCGCGAGATACGAGGCGCGAGGTACGAGGCGCGAGGCGCGAGGGGCGCGAGGCGCGAGGCGCGAGGCGCGAGGCGCGAGGGGCGCGAGATACGAGGCGCGAGGTACAAGGCGCGAGGCGCGAGGGGCGCGAGGCGCGAGGCGCGAGGCGCGAGGCGCGAGGGGCGCGAGGCGCGAGGCACGAGGCGCGAGGCGCGAGGCGCGAGGCGCGAGGGGCGCGAGATACGAGGCGCGAGGTACGAGGCGCGAGGCGCGAGGCGCGAGAGATACGAGGCGCGAGGCGCGAGGCGCGAGGGGCGCGAGGCGCGAGGCACGAGGCACGAGGCGCGAGGCGTGAGGGGCGCGAGGCGCGAGGGGCGCGAAGCAAGGGAGACGCGGCAAGAAGCAAACGTTCAACGTTCAACGTTCAACGTTTCCGCCTTCACCATTGCTTTCTTTATCGCAATTGCGCCACAGATGGTCGTCAATGTGCGCGATACGGGCAATCCGTTCTACAGCCAGCAGGCAAAGAACATCTGGCTCGCCGTGTACGGCGACAGCGACTGGGGGCGCTGGAACGAAGTGAGCAATAATGTGCCGCTCACCGATGTTATTCTCGAAGATCCGGCGCGCTTTGCAGGCGCATGGTGGTCGAACCTGCGCGCATTCATCGGCGCCGGCGCAGAGTCGGCAGGCGATGCAGGGCAGGCGTCGCAGTTGCGGCTGCTGGCATTTCCGGCGAACTGGCTGGCAGTGGCCGGTCTCGTCGGATGGCTGGCGCTGATCGGGATTCGGTCCATGAACGTGGGTGGGGCGCCCACGAGGGGCGCCCCTGCGATGGGGGATACGACACACCTCCAGGCGCCTGCCAGGGGCGCTCCGGCAGAGGAGGAGGCGCCGCCGACCGCCCCGCCATTGGCGACGAACCCATGGGCGCCCACGAGGGGCGCCCCTGCGAAGTGGGATACGACACACCTCCAGGCACCTGCCGCGGGCGCTCCGACAGAGGGAGAGACGGGGCCGCCTGCACCTCCGTTTGCTGCGCCGTTGATCGCATGGATTGCACTGTACGCCGCTGCGCTCGCCGTGGGTCTGCCGTTGCAACGCTTCTTTCTGCCGCTGGCGCCGGTTTACGCGATTGCAGCAGCGTGGACACTGGCGCTGGCGATTGGTGCGCTGGCAGCGCGACGGGCATGGAGTCCGGCGCGGCTCTGGATCGTCGGCGTGCTGGTGTTCCTCGTGCTCCTGTGGCAGGGATTCGCCATTGGCGCGCGCGAGGTTCTGGATCGTCAGCCTGCCGATGAGGTCGCGGCGATACGCTTCGTGCAGCAGACAATCCCGCCGGACGAACCACTGCGCGCTGCGCTGGCGCCCGGCGATCCGGTCGGGAAGTATTCCGCGATTGCGCATCGTATTGCGCCGCCGGAGCAGGAAACACGCTACCTGCTGCACAGCAGCGAGGCAGGAGCGCGACCTGACGGTGTGGTCATTGCAACATTTGGCATATACGCACTGGTGCAGGTTCAGCCGTGAGCGGAACGCAATCACAGGTACAACGGTTCAATCTGCGCGGCTGGATGGCGTCTGCTGCTTCCGAGGCGCGCGCATCTCCGCTTGCCACGACTTATGGGTTGCTGGCGCTGCTGGTCGTGGCCGGCATCATGCTGCGTCTCTGGTTCATCAGCGTCAGTCCGCTCGATCCGCGCTACTCCAATGCCGACGACGGCGATTACTACCGGCGGGCGCTGAGGTTTGCCGTGACCGGCGCGTATGTCGATGACGCCTGGCTCATCCGTCCGCCGTTGCATGTGTTCTTTTTTGCGCTCTGGCTGCGGCTGGCGTTGATCCTCGGCGTTCCCCAACTTGGTCTGCTCTTCGTGCAACTGGCGCAGACGGCGCTCGCGGCGCTGATGCCGCTGATCGGCTTCGATCTGGCGCGGCGCTTGTTCGGCAGCCCACGCGCCGGGCTGCTGTTCGCCGGGTTCCTGGCGCTCTGGCATCCGCTGGTCGAGCAGACGACCGTGCTGTTCAGCGAGCATCTGTACCTGTTTCTGTTTCTGCTCCATCTCTGGCTGCTGGTGCGCTACGACCAGGAAAGGCGGCTGCGCGACCTGGCGCTGGCGGGTGCGGCGCTCGGCGCAGCGGCGCTCACGCGCTCACCAGCGCTGTATGCCAGCGTGTTCGTGGTGGGGTGGCTGGTCGTGCGCGCGCCGACGACGGCGCGATCCGGCGCTGCGTCGCACTGGGAAGCGGCAAAAACGGCAATCACGCCAGCGATTGTCGTTATGGCGGCATGCCTGGCAATCGTCGCACCCTGGACGGCGCGCAACTATCTGACGTATGGTCATCTAATCCCGGTCGATACCCTGGGGCAGATCAACCTGTGGCTCGACCTCGACGATGTGGCGCGGCGGAACGAAAACATCGAAACGCTGCGGCGCATGCCGCAGTCAGAGCGCCACATCTACGCCCTCGAACGCGCGCGTGACATCCTGGCTGCCGATCCGCTGCGCCCGTTCCGCTCGATGTGGGACACCTTCCGTCATATCTGGAAAGCGCAGTTCATTGAGGATTACTTTGTCAAGCAGAGTTTCTTCACCCGGCCATTGCGCGAAACGGCGCTTCTTGGTCTGGCGGGCGATCTGATCTGGCTGGCGTTCACAACGGTGGGACTCGCCGGTCTTGCGGGGCGCGCGCGTGAGGGAATCCATTTCCGCCTGTTGTTTCTGGCGTGGATCGGCTATTCGCTGCTGACCGTGCTCATCTTCCACGTCGAACCGCGCTATCTGTTGCCGCTGTGGGTCATGATCGCGCTGTACGGCGCAGGAATGACAGCAGTGCGCTGGAACGGCGTGCGCGCGACGCCGCGCCTGGTGCTTCAGGCGGCAGTAGTGGCGGCGTTCTTCGCGTTACTGCTCACCTACCGCGACTATCCGGCGATTATCGGCGGCGGCGTCGCGCGCGAACGCGCCATGATCGCCGGTCTGTCGGCATATCAGGCGGGCGACTATCCTGCTGCGGAACGGGCGTTTCGCGCTGCGCTCGAAGCGCAACCGCGTTTCGTCGATGCACAGGTGCATCTGGCGCTGGCGCTGGCGGCGCAGCAGCGCCACGACGAGGCATTGGCGCTGATCCGGCGCAACAGTTCACGCCACGCCGAACTGGTGTTTGGTGCGCTGTTGCGCGATACCGGCGACACGGCGCAGGCCGCGGCCCTGCTGACGTACATCGAAACCATTGCCGGCGAAGACATTCAACGCTGGGGTCTGGCGTGGCTGCACCCGCCGCCAGTAGCCACGTTGTCTGTGGGGACTGGTCTCGACATAGGCTACCTTGCCGGATTTTCACCCGCCGAGCAGGGCGCAACCGGCGGTTTCCGCTGGCTCGAAGGGCAGGGCGTGATCGTGCTGCCGCTGGCGGAACCGCTGCATGACGATGCCGTCGTCGTCCTGTCAATGACCGGCGGCGAATCGGCAGCGACCACGCCGCTGACCGTGCGCGTTGGGAACGGACCGGCGTGGCGCGTGGAAGTTGCGCGTGGGCAATGGCGGCGCTACCATCTGCTGGCGCCGGCGGGGAGCGTGGCAGAGCCGCGGCTTGTCATTGACCTGCGCGCGCCGACCTTCGTGCCCGCGCTGCGCGACCCCGCGAGCGACGACGCGCGTGCCCTGAGCCTGCGCCTGGCGCGCGTGCAGGTGCGGCGGTAGGGGGTGGGGGAGGCAAAGACAGTCATTTGTGATAGCACGTATTCCGTAATATTATCAATATATGATACAGTCTTTCAAGGACGCAGCGACGAGAGATATCTTCAACGGCGTTGACTCAAAATCTGCACGAAAGGCGTGCCCCCCGCTTATGGAAGATTGCGGCACGGAAACTGGATCAACTTGACTCTGCGGAAGCGTTGAATGACCTGCGAATTCCGCCGGGTAATCGCCTTGAGACTCTGAAAGGTGATCGACAGGGACAATATAGCATTCGTATCAATGAACAATATCGGATATGCTTCATCTGGACCGAAGCGGGTCCAGAGCAAGTGGAAATCGTCGATGATCACTGAACGGATGAGGTAACGCAACATGGTACGAGTTCCGACCAACCGAGAACCAACCCATCCAGGAACGATTCTGCGGGACGAATTCTTGCTGCCGATGGGCATCACGCAACGCGAGCTGGCAGCCAGCATCCACGTTCCTTATCAGCCTATTAACGAACTGATCAATGGCAAACGGGGCGTCACGCCGGGTACGGCGCTGCGGCTGGCGAAGTATTTCGGGACAACGCCGGGATTCTGGATGAATTTGCAGTTGCGTTGGGATCTGTATCAGGTGCAGCAGAAGGAAGCCGACGAATTGGAGAAGATCGAACCGCGATCGGTTTCCGTGTGAGTTGCCAGGAAGAACGCCGATGACCATCAAAGTGACGCTCGATCTGCCGCCCGATGTGGAAATAGAACCGAGGAAGAGCATCGCTCAGGGTGATAGCGACCGCGTGCGGCAATTGCTGGCGCACGCACTGACGCCAACGGTTGAAGCGCTCTTTCGACAGGCGGCTGGCACTGAACTTGATCCTGGTGAACGAGAACAGATCGCAGAACGCCTGATCGGTACGTTTACGGCAGCGCTGCCGTCAGCGGAAACTGACTGTTAGTTCAACGTCGCGGGCGTACAGGTGCATGATGCTCGCCTGGTTGGATCATGCGCGTTTACGCTCTAACACACATTCTCACATTACAATACCGATGATTTTGCTCGTTATTCAAGTATTGGCATCATAGCGATTTCTCCAGTCAACATATAAGTCGGACTACCACAGAGGAGATGAATATTCAGGAAGGCATGCGATGCAGCGCGTGAATGTGGAAGAAGTCACCAGGCGCCTACCCGACTTGATCGATGCTGCGCTGCGAGGCGAAGTCATCCTGATTGCCGCCAACGACTCATAACCATGCCGAAGATTGATAGCTCATGATAAAATACAACATCATCATCCTGCCAGGCGCCGATATCGATCTGACGCATTTTCGCGCGCACGAGCGGCGGATTATTTTGAACGGGATTGCCGCACATTTGACCTATGACGCTACTACAGAAAACAAGCGTCGCAAGCAACTCCGCGCCAATCCGATTGCTCCATGGGAATTGCGCATTGATCACTATCGCATATTCTACAAAATAGAACACGATGCCGTAATCAAGGTAGTGGCAGTAGGTTACAAAGTGCATAACGATCTCTACATTCGTGGAAAAAAGGTGGATCTATGATAACCGTTGATCTGCGAGTCCAACACTTCACCGTAGACGAACTCTTCGAAGCGGCCGCATCAGAAGCCGTGCGCGTCATTGCGAAAGATGGAACGATCTATATACTGGAAGCCGCAGACGACTTTGAGCGCGAGGTCGCGCAACTCGGTCAAAGCGAGCGATTCATGGCGTTTCTGGCGGAACGGGCGCAGGAGACAGGCGGCATCTCGCTTGAAGAAGCAATCAAGCGTCTCGATACTGAAGAGCAGCAAGCCGCCAGTGAAGGATAGTACGAGAGGGATACACCAGGACTTCTCTGCGATGCGCACGCAGCAGGACATCTGCATGGACGGGATGTCCTGCTGCGAGTGGTGAACTCCCCAAGGGTCGGTATGTGCGGCTATGACAGTCCTGCGGAGCCGCTCTACCGAAACGCGACGCCCCAACACCACAACCCGCAGGTCATGGTACAATCCTGCGTGTATCGATCATCACGAGGGGTTATGACGCAACCAACGATCCTTGCCACCGACCTGGAGGGGGTGCTGGTTCCCGAGATCTGGATCGCGGTCGCCGAGCGCACCGGCATCGAGCGGCTGCGGCTGACGACGCGCGATATTCCCGATTATGACGAACTGATGCGCGGGCGGCTGGCGTTGCTGCGCGAGCATCGCCTGACCCTGGCGGATATTCAGCGCGTCATCGGCGCCATCGACCCGCTGCCCGGCGCGGTCGAAGCGCTGGCGCGACTGCGGGCGCAGGTGCAGGTGATCATTCTGTCCGATACGTACTACGAGTTCGCAATGCCGTTGATGGCAAAACTCGGCTGGCCCACGCTCTTCTGCCATTCGCTCGAAGTCGATGCGCAGGGAGTGATCACCAATTACCGCCTGCGTCTGCCTGACAGTAAGACGGCTGCGGTGCGCGCGCTGCGCGAACTCGGCTTCCGGGCGCTTGCAGTCGGCGATTCGTACAATGATGTGGGGATGCTCGCCGCTGCGGACGCTGGCGCGCTGTTCGATCCGCCGCAGAATGTCGTCGCCGATTTCCCGCACTTCCCGGTGCTGCGCGGCTATGACGACCTGCTGGCGTTCGTCGAGAGGGAAATGCAGCAGTGATAGGGCCGGCTTACAAATAGGACATCTTGACGCAAAGATGCAAAGGCGCAACACGTTTCAGAACAGAGGGATGTGTATTGCTCCATCGACGGGTACAACAGAGCAGGCGTTGCTCAACATTCAACCTTCAACCTGCAACTTTCTAACCTTCAACAGC
Source organism: Roseiflexus sp. (assembly GCF_057785375.1). Taxonomy (NCBI): domain Bacteria; kingdom Bacillati; phylum Chloroflexota; class Chloroflexia; order Chloroflexales; family Roseiflexaceae; genus Roseiflexus; species Roseiflexus sp. Next base: position 112,738 of record NZ_JBYNRX010000058.1, on the reverse strand, counting down.
CATGACTGCTGAGACGCTCTCCATTCTCGCTACTGAAGCAGACTCCGACACCCCGCACCGCTGGCCCTTCAGCATCAGCGTCGTCATTCCGGCGTTCAATGAAGGACCGCGGGTGGGGAGCGTGGTGCGCGCAGTGCGGGCGCAGATTCCTGATGCCGAAATCATCGTCGTTGACGACGCATCGACCGATGACACGGCGGATCAGGCGGCTGCCGCCGGGGCGTGCGTCATCCGTCGTCCGCACAATGTGGGAAATGGCGCCGGGGTGCGCACCGGGATCCGCGCCGCCAGCGGCGATGTTGTGATTGTGATCGACGCCGATGGGCAGCATAACCCTGCCGACATTCCGCGCCTGTTGCAGCATCTCGACCGATACGACATGGTGATCGCCACACGCCCGGATCGCGACAGCCACGAGAACCTGGTGCGCTGGTTCGGCAACAGCGTGCTGAATGCGCTGGGAACGTACCTGTCCGGCTTCCCGATGAGAGACCTGACGTCGGGATTCCGCGCGTTTCGGCGCGATGTGATGCTCGAGTTTCTGCATCTGCTGCCGAATACCTTTGGCTGGCCCATGACAAGCGCTATGGCATTCGCAAAAGCGGGCTACCACATCCGGTTCGAGCCGGTGGCGATGAACAAGCGCCAGGGCGGGCGCAGCACTCAGAAATTGTTCAAGAACGGCGTGCGCAACATTCTCATCATGCTGCGCATGGTCTCGATGTTTGCGCCGCTGCGCGTCTATTTTCCGGTGGCAGCGGCAATGTTCTTGCTGAGCCTGCTGTCGTTCGCTATCAGTTACTTCATTACCGATGTCGGGCGTTTTCGTGTGCCAAACTCGTCGGTGGGCCTGTTCGTCGGCGCAATTGTTGTATTCATGTTCGGTCTGCTGGCTGAGCAGATTGCCGGACTGCGTTTTCAACGGCGCGATCTGTGAAACCTCTTCTCCGCTGGTTGTTGCGTCTGATCGGTCCTGCGCTGCTCGTTTTTTTTCTCTGGCGTAGCGACCTGAACGCCCTCGGTGCGGCGCTCGCCGGCATCGATCTCGCTCCCGCACTCCTCTCGCTGGCGCTGATGCCGGTGTTTGTCTGGGTGAAATCATGGCGCTGGAGCATCATTGTGCGTGAGCAGGGATACACGCCGCCTTCGCTGAACTATCTGGCGGCGCTGTACGCGATCGGGCTGTACGCCGGCGGCATCACCCCTGGTCAATCGGGCGACTTCATCAAAGCCTGGTATCTGCGCGAGCGCGGAGTGCCGCTGGCGCCCGGTCTGCTGAGCATTCTGCTCGACCGCCTGTTCGATTTTGTCATCTGGGCGGTAATGGCGGTGCTGAGTCTGGCGGCATTCATCGATGTGTTCCCTGCCGAAACGCGCGGCGTGGTGCAACTGGCGACCATCGGCTTTGCAGCGGCGGTGCTGATCGCCACACCTGGGTTGATGGCGCGCACGCCGCGGGAATGGGCACTGGGGCTGGTGCTGCCGCTGTTGCGCGGGCGCCTGCGCGCGGCGATCGAACGCCTGCGCGACCAGTTCGCACCGCTCAGCCTGCGCTTCACCCCGCTGGCGCTGCTGCTGATCAGCACCCTCGGTTCGGCGACCTCGACGTTTGTGCGCATCTACCTGATGTATCTGGCGCTGCGACTGGGCGATATTCCGGTGCTCGAAATCCTGGCAGCCACCGGCTTGATCGCCATTCTCCAGGCGCTGCCGATCAGTTTCGCCGGCGTCGGAGTGCGCGATGCCGTGTTGATCGCCATGCTGCAACGCCACGGACATCCTGCCGAGATTGCGCTGAGCCTGTCGGCGCTGTTCCTGCTCATCAATATTCAGCATATTCTGATCGGGTTTCTGGTTTCGTTGCGCTACCCGCCGGGCGAAGCGCCCCCGGCGACAATCGCGGAGATGCAGCGGAGAACTGAGAACTGAGAACTGAGAACTGAGAACTGAGAACTGAGAACGAAGAACTCTGCGCCTTTGTGTGAGTCTATTCGTCAAGGTCAGGAGAGCGTGTTTAAGAACTTCGCCCAATGGCGCGCGCTGGTACGAATACTGCCGCTTGTCATTGCCGGCATGATTGTCGGTGCGTGCAGCGCAACGCCAACTGTCGTCGAGGAACGAGTTGTTGATGGTCTGACAGTTGCCCTCGAACGACCGGCGCAGCCGGTGGCGCTGCACGACTATTCGTTCACGGCGACGATTACCGACGCTGCCGATCAGCCGGTCGATGCAGCGCTGGTGTATTTCGACTTTACCATGCCGCAGATGGAAATGGGCGTGCATCAGCCGATCGCCGACCGGCTTGGTCCCGGTAAATATGGGGTTCGCACGATTTATTCAATGGAGGGCGACTGGCGCATTACCATCGTTGCAACGATTGACGGGCGCGAGGTGCGCGCCTGGTTCGACCACCCGGTTCTTCCGCCATAGCATGTGAGCACAAAGGACGTCATATGACTGGCTCACCCATTCGTTGGGGCATTCTCAGCACCGGGCGCATTGCCGGCGTTTTCGCCGAAGCATTGCAATCGCTCGATGACGCACGCCTGATCGCCGTTGGATCACGCAGCGCCGATGCCGCCGCCGCGTTTGGCGACCGCTTCAACGTACCACGCCGCTATGCTTCGTATGAGGAACTCGCCGCCGATCCCGATGTTGACATCATCTACGTCGCAACGCCGCACGCGCTGCACGCTGAGAACTGCCTGCTCTGTCTGCATCACGGGAAAGCGGTGCTCTGCGAGAAGCCGTTTACGATCAACGCGCGCCAGGCGGCGGAGGTCATCGCCGTTGCCCGTGAACGCGGCCTGTTTCTGATGGAAGCGATGTGGACGCGCTTCCTCCCGGCGATTGTGCGCTTGCGCGAACTACTGGCAACCGGCGCGATTGGCGAAGTGCGCATGATCGCCTCCGATTTTGGTTTTCGCACCGGCGTCGATCCGCGCAGTCGCCTGTTCGATCCGGCGCTCGGCGGCGGCAGCCTGCTTGATGTAGGCGTCTACCCGGTGTCACTCGCCTCGATGATCTTCGGCGGCGAACCGGAGCGGATTGCGACCCTGGCGCATCTTGGCGCAACCGGCGTCGATGAGGAGGCAGCGATGATCCTCGGCTACAGCGGCGGGCGGATGGCAGTGCTGTGGAGCGCCATTCGCACCGAGACGCCACACGAGACGACGATCATGGGCACGGACGGCATGATCCGCGTCCACCCGCAGTGGTGGCGCGCCACAACGCTGACGCTGATCCGCAGCGGACATGCCGATGATGTGATTGAAGCGCCGTACAGCGGCAATGGCTACCAGTACGAAGCGATCGAAGCCATGCGCTGCCTGCGCGCCGGCCTCACCGAAAGCCTGGTCATGCCGCTCGATGAGACGCTCGGCATTATGCGCACGCTGGACGCCATTCGGTCGCAGTGGGGGCTAACCTATCCAATGGAATGAGGAGCACGACCATGCAGTATGGTCACGTCGCCGGAATCGACAAACCAGTCTCGCGCCTGGTCCAGGGATCGGTGATGATCTCGACGCGCAATCTGGCAGAAAGTTTTCGCCTGCTCGATGCGATTTTCGCTATGGGATGCAACACGTTCGATACCGCGCATGTGTATGGGCAGGGGGATAATGAGCGTGCGATGGGGCGCTGGGTGAACGAACGCGGCATCCGTGATCAGGTGGTGATCATCGGCAAAGGCGCGCATCATAACGCCGACCGCAAACGTGTCACACCTTTCGACATTACTGCCGATCTGTTCGACTCACTGGCGCGATTCCAGTTCGACTCCATCGATCTCTACCTGCTCCATCGTGATGATCCATCGGTTCCGGTCGGTCCAATCGTCGAGGTGCTGAATGAACATCTTGCCGCCGGGCGTATCCGTGCATTCGGCGGGTCGAACTGGAGCCATCGACGGATCGCCGAAGCCAATGAGTATGCCGCCGCTCACGGATTGACACCGTTTGTGGCAAGCAGCCCGAACTTCAGCCTGGCAGAGCAGTACCGTGAACCATGGGAAGGGTGCATCAGCATCAGTGGACCGCAGAATGAAGAGGCGCGCGCATGGTATGCCGCACAGCGCATGCCGCTCTTCACCTGGTCGAGTCTGGCAGGCGGCTTCTTCTCGGGACGGCTGCGGCGCGACAATCTCGATACGTTCGAGGACTATCTCGATAAACTGGCGGTCTATTCCTATGCCGGTGAAGCGAACTTTCGTCGCCTGGAGCGTGTGCAGCAACTGGCGGAAGAAAAAGGGATGAGCATCCCGCAGATCGCGCTGGCATACGTGATGAGTCAGCCGCTCGACATCTATGCCCTGGTTGGATGCCGCACGCCGGAAGAGTTTGCCGCGAACCTGGCAGCGCTGGATGTGCGCCTGACGCCGGAGGAGTGCGCCTGGCTCGACCTGCGGAGCGATGAGCGGTAAAGGTAACCGTTGTTGCTAGAGCCTGTTATGCACTTCAGAGATACACGTGGTATGATTTCAGTATGACACGTAAACCCTATCCAAACGATGTGAGCGACGAGGAGCGGGCCTTCGTCGCTCCCTCCCTGACCTTAATGACCGAAGACGCCCCGCAGCGCGACCACTCGCTGCGCGAGGTCTTTAACGGATTGCGCTGGATCGTCCGCACGGGAGCGCCCTGGCGTATGATGCCCAACGCTCCACCGCCGTGCGCCGTGGGGCGCCGTCTATCAGCAAACCCAGCGCTGGCTGAAGGCCGGGGTCTTTGCGACGCTCGTCCATGATCGGCGCGCGCGGTGATCTTTGACGCGCGCACGATGCAATCGCCCTCCCCGGCCCCCCCCCCCCCGCGGGGGGGGGGGGCGCAGCGCGCGCCGGCGATGACGGGCATCAACGTCCCCCCCTTTCCCCCCCGCATGCGGGTGGGGGAAAGGGGGGGCGGCAAGGTCCACGTGGCTGAAGCGGTTCATTACCGTTATGCTCGAAAGTACATAACAGGCTCTAGAGCGGCATCCCCGGCGCTGAAAGAAAATGCGCTTCATGGTATTCCCCTTCGTGCGCTTCGTGTCCTTGGTGGTGAAGCCTTCCATGACTTCACGGCAACAAGCAACCACGAAGGTCACAAAGAGACACAAAGGAAATGCGCTTCATGGTATTCCCCTTCGTGCGCTTCGTGTCCTTGGTGGTGAAGCCTTTTTGCAATGGACTCTGAAGATGGTATGACCACGCATCATCATCAGCAGCCCCGGCGGGGCTTTCACTTGCGGTGAGCGCAGTCGAACCGCGTGCAGTGAGCATGGTCGAACTGCGTCCTCAGCGCGGGCGTTCGCCCGCAGCGCCCCGGCGTCCCGCTGCGCCGCGCCACGGCAGTATGGTACGAATGACCGCGCATTCGTATTAGCGACGCTTCTCCGCGCCGCCCAACCGTCATCCCCGTTCTCCAGGTGTGGTATCATATCCTCCTGGTTTACTCGAAATCGTCCATATCGGTCAACTGCCACACGAGGAGTTTCATGACGCGAAAGTGTGCTCTCATTACCGGCATTACCGGGCAGGATGGCTCGTATCTGGCGGAATTTCTGCTCGAACAGGGGTACGAAGTCATCGGGATGATCCGGCGTTCCAGCACCGTCAATTTCGAGCGCATTCGTCACATTCAGGATCGCATTACCCTGACCCCCGGCGACCTGCTCGATGAAGTCTCGCTCATCCATATGCTGCGCGAGTATCGGCCAGCCGAGGTCTACAACCTGGCGGCGCAGAGTTTCGTACAGACCTCGTTCTCGCAACCGGTGTTCACCGGCGAAGTGACAGCGCTCGGTGTCACGCGCCTGCTCGACGCCATTCGGATTGTCGATCCAGAGATCCGGTTCTACCAGGCCAGTTCGTCCGAGATGTTCGGCAAGGTCGTTGAAGTGCCGCAGCGCGAAACCACTCCCTTCTACCCGCGCTCGCCATACGGCGTCGCCAAGGTCTACGGGCACTGGATCACCGTCAACTACCGCGAAAGTTACGGCATGCACGCGAGCAGCGGCATTCTCTTCAATCACGAATCGCCGCGTCGCGGGCTGGAGTTTGTCACGCGCAAAATCTCACACGGCGCAGCGCGAATTGCACTCGGTCTCGACAATGAACTGCGCCTGGGCAACCTCGAAGCGCAGCGCGACTGGGGATTCGCCGGCGATTATGTTCGCGCTATGTGGCTCATGCTCCAGCAGGACCAGCCTGGCGATTATGTCGTCGCCACCGGGCAGACGCACTCGGTGCGACGGTTCTGCGAACTTGCATTCGGGTACGTTGGGCTGGACTATCAAAAGTATGTCGTGGTCGATGAGCGGTTCTTCCGTCCAGCCGAAGTCGATTTGCTGGTCGGCGATCCTGCGCGCGCGCGCGAGACGCTGGGGTGGAAGCCAGAAGTGTCGTTCGAGCAACTCGTCGAGATGATGGTCGAAAGCGACCTCCGCATGCTGCGCGGATGACGGTTATTTCTTCTGCTTCAACTGATCGGCATAGATCCGGTCGAGGCGGTTCATCTCGCGGACAGCGATGGTCTCGATAAAGCGTGGCATGTCGCGCACCGGCAACACCGCCTTATACCCGACGCGCAGGAAGCGGTGGATATCGCTCATGCCGAGCATCTCCGCCAGACCTTTCGAGCTATCCAGAGCAATACCCATCAGCGGGTTGCGCGTCAGGCGCGCGACATTATAGAGCGACTGGCGCACCAGTTCGATCTGGCGCACCCGGTCGGCGTAATTATCCGCCAGCCGATAAGCGCGTTCATACGTTGCCATATCGAAGTCGAGCGGCGCACCAATTGCAATCAACTGCTCGACAACCTCATCATCCAGGCGATTCGTCAGGTCGAGCAGGTCGAGCACCTGCTCGACATCACGGATCATTACCCCTGGGAAACTCTGGACGAGCAGGTGCAGACGGCGCGCTTGCGTATCACGCGCAGTAAAGTCGCGTGGACCGTACAGTTCGGTAAAGAAGAACTCGCCAACCAACCGATACTGTGGTTCGGCGGCGAGGTCCGCATAATCGCGGCGAAGGCGATCGGATTGCAGCGCCTGGAGCGCAACCCGATACGGCGCACGGTGTGGCATGGCAACAGGTGATCGCGGAGCATACGCTCCACGCCTTGCTAGGACGCCAGCGCCTCCTCGAAGATGCGCACAGCGTCGTGAATCTGGTCTTCTTCGACAATCAAGGGCGGAATGAAGCGAATCACATTATCATATGGGCCACAGGTCAGCAGAAGCAGGCCACGGTTGCGACATCCGGCGACGACACGTTTCGCCAGCGCGGCATCGGGCATTCCATCCACCGTCATCAGTTCGACGCCGATCATCAACCCCAATCCGCGCACATCGCCGATCGACGGGAACTGCGCTTTGATGCGCAGGAGTTCCGCCTTCAGCAACCTGCCCTGACGCGCTGCGTTTTCGACCATGCGTTCCTCGCGCATTGCCCGGATCGTAGCGACGGCAGCAGCGCACGCGACAGCGTTGCCGCCATAGGTGCCGCCATGGGACCCGGGTTGCCAGCGTTCCATAATTGCACGCCGTGCAATAATACCAGAAAGCGGCAATCCTGATGCAATGCCTTTGGCGACGGTCATAATGTCGGGCACGACGCCAAAATGTTCGATGGCAAAAAAGCGTCCGGTGCGCCCAAAGCCACTCTGCACTTCGTCGGCGATCAGCAGGATGCCATACTGATCGCAGATCTGGCGCAATCCTCGCAGAAATAACGCCGGCGGGACGATGTACCCACCCTCGCCGAGCACCGGTTCGACCAGGATCGCCGCGACATTCTCCGGGGTTGTTTGCGTATGGAGGATATGCTCAAGCTGCCGCAGCGGATGGCCGCAGCATCCGGCATCATCAGGAGCAGCCGCAGAGATAGCCGCTGGATCGGCGCCCGCCGCGCGCGCGACAGCGCAGTGAAAACATGCCGCATACGGTGCAAAGTGAACACCCGCCGGCAAAGGCGCAACGGCGTAACGATACTTCCCCTTGCTGCTGGTGAGCGCCAGCGCACCTGCCGTGCGCCCGTGAAACCCGCCCTCGAAGGCAATGACGTCACTCCGCCCGGTTGCCTGACGCGCCAGTTTGATCGCGCCCTCAACCGCCTCGGCGCCGCTGTTGCTGAAGAAGAAGCAATCAAGTTCGGGCGGAACGATGGTGCGCAGTTCGGCGACCAGTTCCAGCATCGGACGGTGATAGACGATGTTCGCCTGACCGTGAAGCAGCAATCCAGCCTGCTCGCGGATCGCCTCCACCACGTGCGGATGGCAGTGACCGGTATTCGTCACGCCGATGCCGCAGGTGAAATCCAGGTAGCGCCGTCCTTCGACATCGTAGAGATAGACCCCTTCGCCGCGCTCAACCAGAATATCACTGTAGCGCGCCCAGACCGGCGACAGATATGCTGCCTGCTCACGCAGCTCCGTTGCTGATAATGTCATCATTGTCCATTCCCTGTGTCTAGCGATCGCTCAGGCGCGCCAGCGCTGCACGCGCCTCGCTTGCCCAGAGTGCGTCATCACTCTGATTGGCGACCGTCTCAAACGATTGCATTGCCGCGTTCAGATTTCCAATCTGTTCTTCTGCACGTCCCTGATAATACCGCGCTTCGGGGTAATTGCCGTTGCGCCGATTAACAGCCTCGCGAAAACGGTTGATGGCAGCCTGAAAGTTCTGCTGCGCAAAATAGACCCGTCCCAACCAATAATGCGCCTCGGCAAAGTTGGGCTCCAGGCGCGTGGCGATTTCGAGATCATCACGCGCCTCGCCCAACCGGTCAACGCGGATCAGGAGCAGCGCTCGACGATAATGCGGTTCAGCCAGCCGCGGATTGACATCGATAGCCCGTTTATAGGCTTCGAGCGCACGCGTACTGAAACCCTGCCGTTCATAGATTTTCCCCAACAGCAAGAATGCCTCAGCATACCGCGGACGTTGTTCCAGTGCAACACTAACCTCGTGCAACGCCTCTTCCGCCAGCCCCTTGCCAAACTGCGCCTGCGCCAGTCCGAAGTGCGCCTCTGGGAACTCAGAGCGCAGTTGCAGCGCCTGCCGATACGCACTGATGGCGCCATCAACATCACCGAGTCGCACCCGCGCCTCACCCAACCAAAGCCAGGCATCAGCAGACTGTGAGTCGCCCTGAATGGCATTCAAAAAGTGCCCGGCGGCAATCGACCAGTCGCCGCCTGCCGCAGCCACGCGCCCAAGCCCGATATGCGCCGCTGCCAGGACCGGATTCTGCTGAAGCGCTGCGCGATACTGTTGCCCGGCTTCGGCCAGATTGCCCCGTTGGAGCGCAATATCCCCCAGCACGATCAGCGCTTCCGGGTAGATCGGCTGCCGCTCCAGCGCCCGCCGCGCCGACACATCGGCAGCGTCGAGTCGTCCAGTCCCCAGATATGCCAGCGCCGCCTGATAACGGAATGGCGCGTGGTCTGGTTGCAGCGCGATTGCACGCTCATACGCGGTCACTGCGGCATCATATTCGCGCAGTTCAAGCAGTGTGGCGCCAATCTGTTCGAGCATGGCCGGGTCGCTCGCGCCGGCGTCGAGCGCATCTGCGTAGCGTCGCGCTGCAGCGCGGTCACTTCCGGCGCGTCGCTCCAGGTGCGCCAGCATCAGATGGGAAGGAACATGCCGGGGATTCGCATTGATTGCCGTCTCAAACTGACGCTCGGCGCGGTTTATCTCCCCCTGATCGATCAACACCAGCCCAAGTTCGTAGGCGAGGTCAGCAAATGCTCGTGTGCTACGGGCAGTGTTCTGCTGTCCGCGTTCCAGCACGTTCCGCGCCGCATCGAGCCGACCGGCAAGGCGGTAGAGTCGGCTCATCTCGATAATCGCAGCGGCATGGTTGCGATCCACCAGCGGCATCAGCAACTGTTCCGCTTCCGCATACCCCTCTGATCCGCTCAGACGAAGGGTGCGCGCCAGCGCCAGCGTTTCACCGACGCCAGCGCGATATTCAGCGAGCCAGCGCCGTTGCACAAGCGCATCCTGCCAGCGCTGTTCTTCCTCTGCCAGTTCAGCCAGGCGAATACGCGCCGGGAAGTAGGATGGATCGCGCTGCAACGCCGCTTCGAGCAACTGCCGCGCCTGATCGCGATTCTGTGATAACGCTAGCATTGCCTGATGAAACAGCGGCTCTGGACGCTCCGACGCCAGCCGCGCCGCCGTCTCGAAGGCGGTGCGTGCGTCGTTCACCTGGTTGTTCACCAGGAACGCCCGACCGCGCAGGATTGCCAGGTCCACATTGCCCGACTGGACCTTCTCCAGCGTCTCAATCTGACGTAACGCATCGGTTGCAGGCGACAATGCGCCCGTCAGTCCGACCCACACCGCCGCCAGACCGGTTGGCGCGCGCATATCGCGCAGGCGCGCAAGTTCCACCTCAACCACAGCCAGCCAGAAACGGGAGCGACGGATGGTCAGTTCGGCGCGGCGCATCTGATGCATGGCGACGCTTCCATCGATCAGACGCTGCTCGGCATCGGCGGCGGCGGCGCGCTTGTTCCACTCCTGATTGAGCGTTGTGGCTTCGCGGAGCGCCAGCGAAACATCGCCGAGAATCTGATCCAGATCCGCCTCATAACGTGATCGTTCCGCTTCCAGGGGCTGCGGTGCGCTGTCCAGCTCCCAGAGCAATGGACCACGTGCATCAAGCAAGCGCGTCATGCGCAACAATGCTCGCTCGTTCTGCACGCTTGCCCGCAGACGGGCATTCATCAGCGAACGGAGATCGAATGGCACGATACGGTCATCGGCGCTAATCTGGCGGGTAGCAGCGTTGAGCGTCTCCGACGCTGCATCGAGTTGCCCGCTAAGACGATACGCCTCGGCGAGCGTCACGAGCAGCGGCGTCGATGGCGGCAACAACCGCCGCGCCTGTTCGAGCGATACAGCAGCGGCTGCCGGATCACCCGACCGCAATTCTTCGAGTGCCAGATTGTAGCGTAGTTCGCCAAGGTCCTGCCCCTGGAGGAGTGCAATCGCCTGATTGAACGAATCACGCGCCGCCGGGTCGCCCATATCGTGCTGAACAGCGCCCAGCGAGACGTAGAGGCGCGCCAATTCGTCAGGCGGCGCATCGGGCATGGCAGCAATCGCGCGGCGAAATTCAGCCGCCGCTTGCTCATAGTTGCCGCGCGCCCACCAGGTCATTGCGCGCAGCGTGCGCAGCAAGCCGGGACGCAACGCCGGTTGTTCTCGCTCAAGATCATCGAACGCTGCAACCGCAGCGCTGTACTGCCCGTTGTTATAATCCGCCAGCGCACGCACCAGGCGCGTGAGCACAACGCGACCGTTGACCGGCTGCGTGGCAAGAGGGTAGACCGCTGGCAACGCAAAGCGCCCGGCAAAGCCATCGAGACTGACAAACGCCTGGATTCCACCCGGCGCATAGACAAGAACCGGCGTCAACGTTGCTGCATCGAGCATCCCGCCAGGCGCTATCTCACCCACAATGATGGCATCGGCACGATTCGCTTGCAGCAGCGCCAGCGCCGCCTGCCGGTCCGCAGGCGCTGTATCGATCAATCGAACAGTCACCCCCGCTCCAACCGTTGCCGCCAGTGCGTCCGTCAATTCCTGCGCCGCCGCTCGGCCTGTGGCGCCAGGAACACCGCCTGGCTCGGAGAATGGCGCAACCAGCACGATCAATTCATCAGCGCGCGCGCTGGGAAGCAGGCGCGGCAATCCCACAAGGATGAGCGCAACAACGAGTACGCCGGCAAGAACCGTTTGCGGACGCACACCGGTCCATCGCACGCGGAAGCGTTCGGTCCAGGGCGAGCCGGCGCGCACCGCATCAGGCACAACGATCTCCTCACCGGAACTGCTGATGACCGTTGCGCTGCGCACCAGTCTGGCGCGCCGCAATATCGCCGCATGGACTGTTTGCACCCAAATTCGCATTTGGGCGCGCAGCGGCGCCAACAGCGCCAGCGCAGCGACCACAATCACGAGCAATGCCAGACTGACGATCAATGCCTGCATGGTCTTACGAGATCTCTTGCGAAGCGCCACGCACCTCGACGATTCGCGCGCACAACTGGTTGTTATCGAAGGGTAACGGCAGGATGCACCTGACAGCGCCCGGCGCAATCAATCCAGAAGCCTGCTGATCGGCAAGCGCAATCACCGGCAGATCCGGCTGATGTTGCGCCAGACTCTTACAAAAATCGCGCACCTGATTGCCCACACGCGCATCGACGATCACCAGCGCCGTCTCGGGATGGTACGCAAGCAACCGTTCGGCATCGAGCACAGTCGGCGCATCGAGCGCGCGCAGATCCATCTCGTTGAGCAAGGGCACGATAATATCGCGCAGGGATGCATCGGCAGACACGATCAGCACCGGCGGCGGAGCGGAGCCGCGGCGATCCCGCTCGACAGCCTGTTCACTGATGCCGCGAATATCCACGGCGTAGGTGCTGCCGGGCAATTGCTTGGCATACTGCTTCATCTCCGCTGCAATCCGGCTGACTTCCTCATAATCGGCAAAGCGACGGCGTCGATTGGTGACCACCCCAATCGAGATGGTGGTGATTGGAAAGTTCCGTGGCACCCCCTGGCGATCCACGCCGCGCAGATAGCCGCGCACCAGGTCTTCCGGGTCGTAGAGATCGCGCACCCGCTTATCGAACAGCGCAATGATCCCCTGGCAGATCGCATCCAGATGATCCGGCATCGTCAACACTGCGAAGTCGTCTCCGCCGATATGCCCGATGAAATCGCTGGCAGCGCCGTGCTGTTGAACGACCGCCGACAGCACCTCGGCAACCAGTTTGATCAACCGGTCGCCACGCGCCGGACCATAGGTGTCGTTGAACGCTTTGAAATTATCGAGGTCTACGTACAACAGCGCAAAAGGGGTATTGTTGCGCAGGCGATACTTCAACTCCTCGGTCAGGAGCACATTCCCTGCCAGACCGGTCAACGGATTATGGACCGGCGTCTGCGCTGCACGACGAAGATGCGCTCGAATGCGCGCGAGCAGCTCAGGGATATTGAAGGGCTTGGTCACATAATCATCGGCGCCGGTATCGAAGCCGGTCACAACATCTTCAGCCGTCGAACGCGCGGTAAGAATGAGCATTGGCACATGGGCGGTGCGGGTGTCGTTCCGCAGCTGGCGAATCGCTTCATAGCCATCCATTTGCGGCATCATCAAATCGACGATGACCAGATCCGGAATCCACTCCTGCGCAGTGCGCACGAGTTGGTCGCCGTTCTGGGTTACGAACACATCATATCCCTGCGACCGCAACACCAATTCGAGCAGTTGACGCACTGCCGGTTCATCATCTGCAATCAGGATACGTTTGGTCATAGAATATGCCGCAAACCACAGGATGCGCAGGCCCTCGGTGCACAGGACGCCTGTTCAACTGCCAGAAACCCGAGAACACAGATACTTGCTTCAAATAACGAGCTGCGCATACAGGATTTCCAGTGTCAGGTCCTGGCGCACCGTATCGGGCGACTCGAGCGTCAGCGTGGCTGCGCTCACTCCCAGGCGCACCGCTTCGTCAATCGGAATATCGTGGAGCAAGGCATAGACCACTGTTGCAGTCAGCGCATCACCTGCGCCGGTTGGATCGACGATTTCGACATTGATTGCCGGGATGTGCCCGCTCGACGATGGCGTTGCGTACACCAGCCCCTGTTCCGCCAGTGTGACAATGGCAATCTCGACCCCTTCAGCAGTCAGGCGGCGCGCCGCCAGGATCGCCTGCGCCACATCCGTCACGTGCATGCCGGTCAACGCTTCGGCTTCAATGGCATTTGGCGCCACGAGTGAGAACGAACCAATGAATGGCCGATACCGCAGCGCCGGAGCATACGCCACCGGATCGAGCGCCACCGGCACACCCGCAGCAGCACAAATATCGAGTAATGTCTTCGCGCTTTCAACTGACACATTCGCGTCCATAACCACCATTGGAGCGTGCTGAAACAACGCGCGATGCCCGGTGATTACCGCTGGCGTGAGCGCGGCAACCGCCTCGGTATCATCCACACCGGTGATTAACCGGCCTTCGGGCGAGAGCAGAGCGACATAGGCAGGAGAGTGATAGTCGCTCACCCTGATCACGTGGTCGGTGTTCACCCCGGCGCGCGCCGTCTGCTGCACAATCGCCTGCCCGAAATCATCATCACACACCACGGCGACCAGCGTCGTCGGGTAACCGAGGCGCGCCAGGTTCTCGGCGACATTCCGGGCGCATCCGCCAACACTGATGCGCACATCCGCCGAATTCGAAGTGCTGGCGAGTACATCGCCGCGCAGGCGACACTTCACGTCCAGGCATGCCGCCCCCACGACGACCACCGGTTCGTATGCATGGTCATTGTTTGGTTGCATTGCCGGGCTTCGCTCCTCTATTCCCTGGACTGTCGCTCGAGGGCTTTGACGCAGGGGGTGGCAACAGTGGCTCGATCTCGCCTGTCCACTCAGGGATCAACAGCGCCCCGATGATTTCGGGCGCGATCTCGATGCCTTCCTCCCGCAACACACGCACGATATGACGAATGCGTTCGGCTTCCGCCTGCGCTTCGGCTTTGCTCGTCTCCAGGATGCGTTTGACTTCCTGTTTGACCGGACCATCCGGATCGGGGGAGCGAAACCGATCTTCCGGCACGCTGAAATAATCAATATCGACCCGGCTGACGATGACGCCCCAACGTTGGGTAAGTTCGTTCAACCGGCGAAAGACTTCTCGTGAAATGTGCAGTCGTTTCTGGTAGGCATCAGTCGCACTTTTCGTCTCGGCAAAGATCACCTCGCGGACGATATCATCAACTTCGTGGGTAAGCTGGCGCGCCAGCAATTTTTCCCAGAATGCCACATCGAGACGCGCTTGTTCGAGGTCACGCCCCATCTCGCGCGCCACCTCATTCTGAATCTGCCCTCGGTTGGGAATATTGGCCAGGGCAAACTCCGGGTTCTTCACGCGATAGCGCAAATGAACCTCTACTTCGTCAATACTGTGCGACCCGCCCGTATTAATTTTTGCGACCTTCACATCGTGGCTCAATTCGTAGAGCGGTATGGTCGCAACCCGCCTTTCCAGCAGCGGAATGAGCGGCGGCGCCAGCGGCGGTTGGAGGCGATAGAGCGAACCGCTGTAGAACCGCGCAACCATAATTGCGTGATCTTCGGGCACTACGACGGTGTGGCGCGAAATCCAGCGAAAAATATAGAGCAGCACTCCAATCCACAGCAGCGGAAACAGAATGCTGCCGGTGTCGCCGAGCACATCGCGCCCCAAAAAGTAGGATGCCATCAGCGAGGTTAACGCTGCAAACGCCGCCATCATGCCGATCTCGTTCCAGGTGCCGTTCAGCGTAATAAGCAGGCTCACCGCCATGATGATCACGCAGAGCAGCGTGACGGTATCGTTCTGGGGCACGGACAGGTAGATGACCACCAGTGACACGAACATCAACCCCAACGCAAGAGAAGCCGCAGCATACCGCGCCGATTGATCGTTTCGCCCAAATATGCCCTTCGATGCCATCTACACCTCCAGCAACACTTTCAATCGACCCGCTGCGGCGGCAAAAGCCCGCAAGCCGTCCTGGAGCGGAAAGCGCGCTGCAATGAGCGGCGCCGTTGTGATCAATCCGCCATCCAGCGCGCGCAGCGCTGCCTCGAATGGACCGCACCGCGACCCGATCAGGCGAATCTCATCAACGACCAGCATGGTCAGATTACATTCCGACTCGGCGGCAAATGTGCTTTTCATCACCAGGCATCCGCGCGGTCGCACCAGCTGACGCGCCACACGAAACCCGTGCGGATGCCCGGTGCAATCGATCACTACATCGAACCGCGCCTGATAGGCGCCATCAAGTTCATCACCATGCACGGCGTGAATCGCCATGCCTTCCAGAAACTCCCAGCGCTCCGGATGCCGCCCAACCAGCGTGACGTCGCAACCGGGAAGACGCACCGCCTGGACGCAGAGCAAACCGAGTTTGCCATCACCGACCACCGCCACCTGATCCGTCGGACGCACATGGATCTGCTGCAAAATCTCGAACGCCGCTGCCACAGGTTCGGTGAACACTGCCACCGAGTCCGGCATTCGGTCCGGCACACGGTGAAGGCAGGCTATTGGGAGGCTGAACAATTCCGCCATGGTGCCGTCCCGCCGATCAATGCCGAGCGTCGTGCGGTTGGGGCAATGGCTCTCGTCGCCGCGCCGGCATACCTCGCAGGCGCGACATGCCGCATTGATTTCACCAACGACGCGCTGACCAATCCACGCCGCGTCTTCGCACGCGACGACCACGCCGACGAATTCGTGCCCCAGGACGCCGCGAAAATGCATGTAGCCGCGCGTGATTTCGATATCGGTGTTGCAGATGCCAACCAGAGTGGGGCGAATGAGCGCTTCGCCAGCACGCAGAACTGGCCGAGGATAATCGTCGACCTGACGCAGTTTGCCGTCATACACAAGTGCATGCATGGGCGACTTGCACCCTCTTGGTGTGCGGTGCACGCCTTTCTGACCAGAATATTTGCACCGCGCCAGCGTCACTCCGATGTATTATACTACACGCTTCATGGGCTGTGCAATACGAGTGCTGCTCAATAAATTGTACGACCAGGCACGATCCGAGGTGCACATATGCCATTACGAGTCATCTTTCTTGGCAGTCCAGCCTTTGCCATTCTCCCGCTTGAACGCCTGGTCGCCGATCCCAGGTATCAGGTGGCAGGCGTCGTGACGCAACCGGATCGTCCGGCCGGTCGGGGGAAGATGCTGGTGGCGACGCCGATCAAACAGGCGGCGCTCCGCCTGGGCTTGCCGGTGCTGACCCCCGAGACATTACGCGATCCTGCCGCCGTTGCAGCCCTGGCAGAACTGCGCCCCGATGTCGGGGTCGTCGCCGCATATGGTGAGATCCTGCGCCGTGATGTGCTCGCCATTCCACCGCTGGGATACGTCAATATCCATCCCTCGCTCCTGCCGCTCTACCGCGGTCCCTCCCCCGTCGCCGGCGCGATCCTCAACGGCGACGCCGAAACCGGCGTGACGATTATGCTGATTGACGCAAAAATGGACGCCGGTCCCATCCTGGCGCAGCGTGCCGTGCCACTCCCCCCTGATGCACGCACCGGTTCCCTGACGCATGAACTGTTCGCAATCGGCGCAGACATGCTGGTCGAGACGCTGGATGCATACGCGGCTGGCGCTATTACGCCCCAACCGCAGGATCATACCCGCGCCACGTTCACGAAATTGCTCTCCCGCGAGGATGGAATCATCGACTGGTCGCAACCCGCTGCCGTTATCGAACGAATGACGCGCGCCTACGATCCGTGGCCCGGCGCCACGACGACCTGGCGCGGCGCGCCGCTCAAGATCATTGCCGCGCGCGTCATCACCGACCGGCGCGGCGATGCGCCCCCTGGCACGCTCCTGGATACGGCGGAAGGTCCCGCAGTGACAACCGGCGAAGGGTTGATCCTGCTGGAGACAGTCCAACCGGCAGGCAAGCGCCCAATCCCCGCCGCCGACTGGCGCCGCGGTTTGCGCTTGACCAGCAGTGAACGGTTGGGAGAGTCATCGGAGCATTAATTGCAGCAGCAGACGTTGCAATGTTCAACGTTCCAACACCCACCGCGCTTCACGTTCCACTACCAACGCGAAACGACTGTCGCGCGGGAGATTCTGCCATTCATCGAGGGTGTACACCAGCAGATCAACAGGAACGGGAATCTGGCTTGTGTCCCACACGGCGGCACGCTGCTCGAAGGGAAGGTCAGACTGCGCAACGATCAGCACCACGTCCACGTCGCTGCCGACTCCCCAATCGCCCCTGGCGTAGGAACCAATGTACCCGACGCGCACCACACTCGAATGTTGTTCAGCCAGCGCCTGCGCCCATGCTCGCAGTGCGCGCTCAACCGTCTGCGCGTCAGGCCATTTCATGACGGACGAATTCAACGATCTCGCGCGCATACGCGATTGCCTGTTCACTCTGAAGAACGCCGTAATGCTCATAGGGCGCACCTGCCGGATGTCCATTGGGATAACGGGTCGGGATGTAGAAATTGTCCAGCACGCGCCCTTTGTCAATCAGATCGGGCGGAACATTCAGCGGCAGATCGGCGAGCAAACGGGCCACGACGTGTCCCCAGGCTTCCTGCCGGTGCGCGAGATGCAGCGCTTTGACGGCTTTTTCCGCCGACTGATGCGCAGCGAAACACGCCCATTCGTGACGTCCGGCGCGCTGTGAATCAATCGCCTGCTCCAGGTCGCGTTCCGCCTGTTTGAACCAGTCCTGTGAGCGATCCGGCATGGCGTGCGCCTTATTGCTGCACGTATTCGCGCTCGAAGACCCAGTGCACCTGTGATTGCGCCTCCGTATCAGAGGAGCGATGCGTCCACTCGTCAAAAGTGTAGACTGAGAGGCGCGCAGGAAGCGGCAGCGGATGTGCGCCCCACGCAGCGGCGCGCTGATCGACGGAGAAGTCAGACTGCGCGACAATGAGCAGCACATCGATCTTGCCGCCTGCCTGTGTCGGGTCATCAACATATCCGACGCGCGCTATGTCGGGGTGCTGTTCCGCCAGCGCCAGCGCCCATTCCCGCAGTGCAGGCTCAACCATGCGGTCACCAGCGGTTCCCACACCCGACGAGGCGCCACGCGCGCGCCGACCGTTCAGAAGAAGGTGGAGCGGCGGCAACGGTCGCACGGCAAAGATGACGGCGCCCTCTTCCGGCACCGGGTCGTACCCGCCCTGCGCCCACGGGTGGCACCGCAGAATGCGACGAATGCCCAGATAGGTCCCTTTGAGCGCACCATGCCGTGCAATCGCCTGGTAGGTGTATTTCGAGCAGCTCGGCTCATAAATGCAACTCGGCGGCAGCGCCGGTGAGATGAAAATCTGATAGAAACGGATGAGTTTGAGCAGTATCCAGCGAATCACAGCAGTTCCTCGAACGCTCTAGGCGTTCAGCGTATGGTTTCCCACACCAGATGCGCCAGTTCCGGCAGGATGAGCTTTTCCATCCCCAGGCGCACAGCGGCGGGCGAACCGGGCAGACAGAAGATCAGCGACCGTTGAAAGACGCCAGCCGTGGCGCGCGAGAGCATCGCCGCGGGCCCGATATCCTGGTACGACAGCATGCGAAAGATCTCGCCGAAGCCGGGCATGCGTTTTTCGAGCAACGCATCGATCGCCTCGAACGTGCTATCGCGCCGGGCGATGCCGGTGCCGCCGCTCGTGATGATCACCTGGCATCCGGCAGCGGCGAAATCGCGCACGTGCGCGACAATCTGCGCCGGCTCATCCTTAACGACGATATAGCGCAACACGGTATGCCCTGCGCCTTCGAGACCGGCGCGGATGAGCGCGCCGCCTGTATCGGTCTCCGGCGCGCGTGTGTCGCTGATGGTAATAATGCCGCAGTTCACCGACGAAACGGCGGATCGGGCGATCTTTTCGTGTTCCGAATGGCTCATAAGCGCAACATATTGGCAACATCGGATCTGATGACATTATACCATTCCTGCACTATCGTGCGCCTCAGCGCTCTGGCGCGCTCGCATTCACCATACGCCGACCGCTCTGCGCCTGCCGCAGGATGATGATCACCCATCCAATCACAACGACACTGATAATTGCATTGGCGGTCCCCTCCGCCACGGGCGAGGCGCTGACGAAGTCGAACGTCCCATGCCACAGGGCGACCATCAGAATGCTGTTCCCGCTCCCGCGATAGATCCACGCCAGCAGGATCGACCCCATCACGATGCTGATCAGATAACCCACGAAACCGCCCATGCCGAGAGCGATGAAATTGTCCTTGTAGAAGAAGTATGGCAGATGCCATGCTCCCCACAGCACGCCAATGATCACAGCCGCGCGAACCCACCCGCCGGATTGCAGCCGGTGCAGTGCAAACCCGCGCCACCCAATCTCTTCGCCAAACCCATAGGTTGCGATCCACAACCCCAACGCCGCCAGCACGCCAATGTTTCCCAGATAGTCCACCTCGCCAAACAGCGCGATATCCGGCAGCGCGCCCTGCTCAATCGCATAGACCACGGCTGCGACGATGCCGAGAGCAAGCGGCGTTCCAACCGCGACGAGCCGCCAGCGCAGACCGACATCGGCACGAATGACGCGCCGCCACAATTCCGCCAGACCTGCGCGCCCATCGAGCGCAGCGGTGACGGCAATCGCCGCAATCATCGGACCGAATGCGCTCACATAGTGCAGCCACGCTGGCGCCATCACAAAGCCGTGATAACTGGCAATCAACACGCCGCCGATCAGCCACGAAAAGGCATAGGCGACCAGGAAATATGCACCGACCGGGTTGGTGTGGATCAGCCCCCGCTTCGACGAATGGTCCCGGGCTAAAGCAGGCACGACGATTTCTCCCTTCCTACACGCGGCGATCACATCGGTTAGACGCATCGTATACCCTTGATAGTTGCCCCATCATCGGGTCCGTTTCCGCACGATTCAGGCGGCAATCTCCTGCCCAACGAAGGGCACGGCAGCGCCTTCGGTAACGACCATTCTTGCCCCTGCCTTGAATTTTCGCTATAATGGCAACTCGTGGAAAGAAGACCATCGAAGCGCATTGAGCGAGCGAGCGCCAGAGCAGTGAGTAACCGATGACCGACACGATCACATTGCATGTGCCAGAAGAAGCGCACACCGCGCATTCGCGCGACACAACGCCGCGTGAGCACCGCTACTATGTCTGGACGGTCGGCTGCCAGATGAACATGTCCGACTCCGAACGCCTGGAAGCGGCGTTGCAAGGGGTCGGGTACGCCCCCGCCGAGCGTCCGGAGGAGGCGAGTTTCATTGTGCTCAACTCGTGCAGCGTGCGCGCGTCCGCCGAGGAGCGCATTCTGGGCAAACTGAGCGATGTGCAGCGCATCAAGCGCACCCATCCCGAGACGAAGATCGTTCTCTGGGGATGCATGGTCGGTCCGGGCAACCAGTCGATCTTTCAGAACCGCCTGCCGATGGTGGACCATTTTGTCTCGCCTTCGGCAGTTGATGAAGTGTTGGCGCTGGCGCCCAATCCGATCTATCAACTCGATGAGCCGGCGCTGCCGGTGGCGCGCTGGGATCACCCGCCGGTTTCGGTGCATGTGCCGATCCAGTACGGTTGCAACATGGCATGCTCGTTCTGCGTCATCCCGCTGCGGCGCGGGCGCGAACGCAGCCGTCCGCTCGAGGAAATCGTCGAAGAATGCCGCCGGATTGTGGCGCGCGGCGCAAAAGAGATTACGCTGCTTGGGCAGATTGTCGACTCGTGGGGGCACGATCTCCCTGGACGACCCGACCTGGCAGACCTGCTGCGTGCGGTTCATGCAATCCCCGGCTTGTTGCGGCTGCGCTTCCTGACATCGCATCCGGCGTGGATGACCGATCGCCTGATTGCGGCGGTAGCGGAACTACCGCGCTGTATGCCGGATATCAACCTGCCGGTGCAGGCGGGTGACGATGCGCTGCTCAAAATCATGCGGCGCGGCTACACCGTGCAACGCTACCGCGAACTGATAGCGAAGATCCGCGATGTCATCCCGCGTGTGTCGCTGACGACCGATGTCATCGTCGGGCATCCGGGTGAAACGCGCGAACGGTTCGAGGGCACAAAGCGACTGCTTGAAGAGATCCGGTTCGACAAAGTGCACATCGCGGCATTCTCGTCGCGCCCCGGCACACGCGCCGCCGAAATGGAACTCGACCCGACCCTGGCAGTGCCCGAGGGCGAAAAACAACTGCGGCGCATCGAACTCGAGCGCCTTCAGGAACAGATCGCAACCGAACGCAATGCACACTTCCTGCATCAGACCGTCGAAGTGCTGGTCGAAGGCGAACACAAAGGCAAATGGCGGGGGCGCACGCCGGGCAACAAACTGGTCTTCTTCAGCGACCCGCACGACTGGACGGGACAGTTGGCGCGGGTGCGCATTACGCACACCGGTCCCTGGTCGTTGCAGGGTGTTCTGGCACAGCCCGCAGAAACGCTGCTGGCGCTCAACGGCGCTTCTGAAACACGGGATGCCGTCTCACCAATGCATGGAGCAGTCGCCTGATGAATACGCTCGATGCACCAGCGCCGCATTTGCCGCTGCGTGTGACGCCGCGCGCTGCAATTGGCGCACTGGTGGCGGATCTGCTGATTGCAATCGGCGCGGCGCTGTTCCTCAGCGTGGCGGTCGTTGGCATGCTCCTGGCGCTGCGCGCTGCACAATCCGGGATCGAACTCGGCGCCATTGGTCAACTGAATACACAGGAGATCACCCGGCTGATCGGCGCCGATGGCATGGTAGCGCTGCTGCTGCTGCAAAACCTGGTCTTTATCGGCGTCGCCGTTGTGCGAGTGCGGGTGCTGCGCCGCGAGCCGCTCTCGGTGCTGGGATTCAGCGCCTCACGCCCCTTACGTCTGGTGCTGATCGGTATCGGGTTGGGATTGCTGGCGCTCCTTTTGAACAGCATCGCCGGCATTCTGTTCGTCAGTTCCGGCATTCGCCAGAACCAGGCGGCGCTCTACCCGCTGTTTCCGGGAGATTACGCAGGGCAGGCGCTCTTCTTCCTCGGAGCGGCGGTGCTGGCGCCGATCGGCGAAGAAGTGCTGTTCCGCGGCTATCTCTTCGGCTCGCTGCGACGGCTCGCAGGCGACTCGCGCACCGGCATCGCCATTGCCTACGGCGTTAGCGCCCTGGTGTTCGCCCTGTCGCACTCGCTGGCTGCCACTGAGGGCCTCGTCGGGCTGCTTGTACCATCGTTCCTGATCGGTCTGGTGTTTGCCTGGGGGTTCGATCGCAGCGGCAGCCTGATCCCGGCGATTGTGGCGCACGCCATCAACAATGGCATCGCACTGGCTGCACTGCTGACGTGCGTCAATAATCCGGGCATATGCCCGCAAATGTAACAAGGAGATGGCATTGACAAAGCAGGATGAAAAATTTCGGTTGCAACGCCGTCTGCAGAACCAGGCGGTCGAACTGGCAGCGAACAGCCGCTGGGAAGAGGCGGTGCAGGTCAACGAAAAACTGATCGGCCTGGCGGAAACGACCGAAACCTACAATCGTTTAGGCAAGGCGTACTTCGAGCTGGGCCGTCTCACGGAAGCGCGTGACGCCTATCGCAATGCGCTGCGCCTCACGCCGAACAACCGCATTGCGCGGCGCAACCTCGAACGTATCGAGGAACTGCTGGCGCGCTCGGCATCCCTTTCTTCCGTTTCGCTGAAAGCCGGGCGGCAGCTCGTCGATCTGCGGCTGTTCGTCACCGAAGTCGGGAAAACCGCGCTGACATCCCTGATCGACGTTCAGCGCGGGCCCGCGCTGGCGGCGATTGTCACCGGCGAGAAGGTGGAATTGCGTCCCGAAGGGCGCGGCGTGGCGGTCTATGACACATCCGGCGCGCTGATCGGGCGCATCGAGCCGAAACTGGCGCAGCGCCTGAACGAATTGATGGCGGGCGGCAACCGGTATATCGCCGCAGTAGCGCACATCGACGGGCGCCAGGTGCGCATTATTATTCGTGAAACCTACCAGGCGCCATCGCAACGCGGGCGTGTGTCCTTCCCCGGCAAACTGAGCGAGAGCGCGCTCCGCGGCGCGTTCGTCAGCGGCGCGCAGTTCGACGAATTTGGCGAGGAGTTGCTCGAAGAAGAGGAAGGGGTCGAGGTGCGCGAGGATGTGGACGAGGAGTCCTTCGGCGGCGAAGACGAAGAACTCGGACTGGAGGAGATCGAACCGGATATCGGCGACGACGAGGATTTGATCGAAGAATAGGCACAATGCCTATTGGCATGTAGCGCTGCCGTACTATTGCCATCCAGCCCGGTTGTCATCTATACTGAAACCAGACGTGCATCATGGCGTCTGGTTTTCTGTTTGTCGACGACATGTTGCCCGCCTCTCGCCCGCCGCCTGATGGAGAGCAAGCGCTATGGAAGTACGGATCGACGAAAAAGGCAAGTTCTTCACACCACGGATCACCAAAGACGCCGTGACCGCCTTCGTGTGCACGCCGGGGAAAATTATCATCGGATCAGTCTACGTCCGACCAGGCAATCGCCTGACCGACGAGATGAACAGCGATCCGTCCGCTTTCCTGCCCATAACCGATGCGCGCGTCTACCGGGCGGATGACGAAAGTTTTCTGCTTCAGACATCATTCCTGCTCGCTGCGTACCGCGAAATTCTCCTGATCGGCGAACTCGACGCGCTGGCGACGATCCGCGATGTTCCCTGGAGCAATCAGGCTGCCGAACCCACACCGCTGATTCGGGACGATGAGGATCTGGGGGTGCACGTGAATGAACGCGGCAAGTATTTCACGGTGCGCACTCCGAAGGATGCGGTGTTGTGCGCGGTGCGCGGCAGCGACCTGGCAGTGCTCGGCTACCTGTACATTCGTCACGACCGGCGGCTGAAAGACGAGTTGAACGACGAACAGGCGCGCTACCTGCCGATGACCGATGCCCGCGTCTTCCGCGTCAGCGATAATATGCTGCTCTACCACGCCAGTTTCCTGCTTATCGGTCGTCAGGCGATCGATCTGGTCGCACCCATCGATTCCGTCGTTAGCGCCCGCGATGTTCCGTGGCTGCCAGTTCGTTCGACGGAGGAGTCGGTATGAGCTTCTTCTCGCAACAGTTCGCAGACAAACACCGCCCTACGGCTTCTCCGACCGGCGCCGGCAGCGTTGCCATCCCGCCCGAACCGACGTCGGTCGAAGAAACCGGTCTCAGCATGGGGTTCTTGAACGACTTGGTGTTGAAAGTCGTCTACTTTCACGGCAATATCACCGGGCAACAGATCGCCGAGGTGACGAAACTGCCGTTCTTCGGCGTGCTCGATAAAGTGCTCGAGTTCCTCAAACTCGAAGAGTATGTCGATATCGTCGGCGCACAGGGCGGCTTCAACGAACGATCGTTCCAGTATGTTATCGCCACCAAAGGACGCTTGAAAGTCCACGAGGTGCTGGATCGTTCGCAGTACGCCGGACCGGCGCCTGTTCCGCTTGATCAGTACATCGCAATGGTCAATCGCCAGTCGGTTGGCGACATGGTGGTGGATGCCAAAACCGTGCGGCAGGCGTTCGCGCACCTCGTCGTGAGCGACCGCATGCTCGACCGCATCGGTCCCGCCGCCAACTCGGCGCGCTCGCTGTTCCTCTACGGGCCTCCCGGCAATGGCAAAACGACGATTGCCGAAGGAATCGCCAACATGCTCGGCGGCAATGTGCTGATCCCGTATGCTGTCGAGGTGGACGGGCAGATTATCAAACTCTTCGATCCGCTCAACCATCAGGTGGTCGAGCAACCGACCGCCGTACCCGCACGTGAGCCGGCGGTCTCGTTCGAGGGGCGTCCAATCGCGGATTCGCCGTTGCCCGACCGACGCTGGCTGGTCTGCAAACGACCGCGCGTGATGGTCGGCGGCGAGTTGATCCTCGAACAACTCGAACTGATCTTCGACCCGATTGCGAAAGTGTACGAAGCGCCCTACCAGATGAAAGCCAATGGCGGGTTGTTCCTGATCGACGACTTTGGCCGGCAAAAGTGTCGCCCGCAAGACCTGCTCAACCGCTGGATCGTGCCGCTGGAGAAGAAGGTCGATTTTCTCGCCCTTCAGACCGGCAAAAAGATTCAGGTGCCCTTCGATGTGCTGATCGTTTTCTCGACCAACCTCTCACCGCAGGACCTGGTAGACGACGCCTTCCTGCGCCGCATCCGGCACAAGATCGAAGTGCCCAATCCGTCAGCCGAGGAATTTCGCGCCATCTTTCAGCGGGTTGCGAAAGCGAAGAACATCCCGTACAGCGACGAAGGGCTGCGCTATCTGATCCTCGAGCGGTACAAACGCGATGGGCGCGACCTGCGCTCCTGTCACCCGCGCGACCTGTGCGACCAGATCCTCGATGAAGCCAAATATCGTGGCATACCGCCGTCGATGTCGCGCGAACTGCTTGATCGCGCATACGATGCGTACTTCGTGAAACTCTCATAGCGCTGGAGCAGAACCATGTCGTTACTGAAGCGAATTGGCGGGTCTCAACCGCAACCAACATCCGACACCGCTGCACCGGTCAGCGCCCCCGCGCCATCGAGCGCAGCCGACCATACGCCAGTGCCGCGGACAGGACAATCGACGATCACCGCCGGCAGCGAGATGTCGCAGCAGCGGATGCTGGAATTGTCGCTTTGGATCGTTGATCGTATTCTGAGTTCGCTCGGCAATCAGCAGGAACTCAAGCGCTCCCCCGAAATGGAGCGTCAACTACAGGAAAAGTTCACCCTTGCCTACCGCCAGAGCGGCGTCAATCTTACCGATGATCAGACCAAACAGCTCTACGACATGGTGATGGACGAGTTGTTTGGGTTCGGTCCGATCGAGCCGCTGCTCCGTGACGATAGCATCACCGAGGTGATGGTCAACGGCCCGCGCGCGGTTTATGTCGAGCAAAAAGGCAAGATTACCCTGACGCAGGTGCGATTTGCCAATGATGAGCATGTGCTGAAAGTCATTGATCGCATCATTCGCCCGCTAGGGCGACGCATCGACCGCAAATGGCCCATGGTCGACGCGCGTCTGCCCGATGGTTCGCGCGTCAATGCGATTATCCCGCCATGCGCCATTGACGGGCCATCGATCACCATCCGCAAGTTTGCCAAGAAAAAACTGACGGTCGAAGACCTGATTCGCTTCGGTTCGATGACGCCCGAAATGGCGGAGTTTCTGCGCGCGTGCGTCGTCAGTCGCCTGAATATCATCGTTTCGGGCGGCACCGGCTCCGGTAAAACGACGCTGCTCAATGTGCTCTCGAACTTCATTCCGCCTGATGAGCGTATTGTGACCATCGAAGACAGCGCCGAACTGAAACTCGGACAGGAACACGTGGTTCGCCTGGAGTCGAAGCCGCCAGAGATCGACGGCACCGGGCGCGTAACGATCAACGACCTGGTAATCAACTCACTGCGTATGCGCCCGGAACGGATCGTCATTGGCGAGTGCCGCGGCGGCGAAACCATGGCAATGCTCCAGGCAATGAACACCGGTCACGATGGTTCGCTTTCGACCCTCCACGCCAACTCGCCGCGCGACGCCATCGCGCGTATGGAGACGATGGCCATGATGGCGGGCATGGACATGCCGCTGCGGGTGATCCGCGAGCAGATTGCGTCCGCTGTTGACCTGATCGTCCAGCAGACGCGCCTGGAAGACGGCAGCCGCAAAATCGCCTATATTACCGAAGTGCAGGGAATGGAAGGCGATGTGGTGGTGTTGCAGGATATTTTCCTGCTGCATATTCTCGGCAAGACGCCCGAGGGCAAGATTATTAGCGAATTACGCCCCACCGGCACACGCCCGCGTTTCACAACGCGCCTCGAAGCGCATGGCTTTAAGCTGCCGCCATCGATCTTTGGCGCAACGGCGCCCGGACAGAAACGGCAGTGGTGATGAGGAGGCACGAGGTGCGAGGCGCGAGGTGCGAGGCGCGAGGTGCGAGGCACGAGGTGCGAGGCAAGAGGCGTGAGGCGCGAGGCAAGAGGCAAGAGGCGTGAGGCGCGAGGCACGAGGTGCGAGGTGCAAGGCGTAAGACGGAAGGTTAAGGGTAGTAACTTGAACATTGCCAGCAGGACTCTCCACCTGTGAGCCGCATGACCGGACCCTGTCGCTCATGCGCAGGTTCAGGTCAAGGTTGTTCGTGCAGCTTCGTGTGCGTTCGTGTCCTTCGTGGATCACAAGCCAGTCGTTGTCAGCGGTGAGACAAGGGCGTCCGCCCCCGGCTACGCGCCAGCGCCAGCGCATACACCGCGCGCGCGCCGCCGGCGCGCAATGCTGCTGCGCAGGCATTGACCGTTGCTCCGGTTGTCAGCACATCATCGACCAGCACGACGCGCGCTGGCGGCGCAGGACCTGTCCACGCAAATGCATCCGCCACATTCTCGATACGCCCCGCCACGTCCAGCAGTGCCTGTTGATGGGTCGCTTTGACCCTCACCAATGGTCCCACAATCAGCGGAACGCCGGTCGCTGCTGCGACTTCGCGCGCCAGCAATTCCGCTTGATTGAAGCCACGCTCCTTCAGACGCTTCGGATGGAGCGGCACAGGAATGAGGGCATCGCACGGCAACGGATGGGATTGCAGGTGTGCCGCCATTAATCCGCCAAGCGGACGCGCTACACGCCGCCGTCGATGGTATTTGAGCTGGTGCAGCGCATGGCGCAGCGAACCTTCAAACACATATGCGATGCGCACATCGGTCAACTGATCGGCAACTCGTGGCAGATCGCCATCATACACGACGAGCCTGTGACGGCACTCATCGCACAGCAATGTCCCCAACCGGCCGCATCCGGCGCAACGGTCGGGGAAGAGCAGACTCAGAAGGGTGTCGATGAACCTGGCGAATGGCATGGCTTCCTCGGCGCGACGTATCCTGTGGACAGGATACGCCACTACGCCGCGCCACGCCATCACCCGCAGGTCTGTGTTGCGCCAGACGTTCTGCTGGCGATGAAGCAGTCCAAAAGCAACAGCGGATCGCCGAATCTGTGACAGTAGACGGGTGCAATCATGGTCTGTCGGGAACCGCGGCGCTTCGTCTGCCGCGCCTCGCCGCCGAATCCCGACCGGCGGCCGCGCGGACGTAAACGCCCGCGCTCCCGGCGCAGCCAACCCCCGCGTGCGCGCGGCTGACCGTCGGCAGGCGAGACGCCCGCGCTCCCGGCGCAGCCAACCCCCGCGTGTGCGCGGCTGACCGTCGGCGGGCGAGACGCCGCGCTCCCGGCGCAACCAGCCCCCGTATGCGCGCGGCTGACCGTCGGCAGGCGAGACGCCGCGCTCCCGGCGCAGCCAACCCCCGCGTGCGCGCGGCTGACCGTCGGCGGGCGAGACGCCCGCGCTCCCGGCGCAGCCAACCCCCGTATGCGCGCGGCTGACCGTCGGCGGGCGAGACGCCCGCGCTCCCGGCGCAGCCAACCCCCGCGTGCGTGGGGCTGACCGTCGGCGGGCGAGACGCCGCGCTCCCGGCGCAGCCAACCCCCGCGTGCGTGGGGCTGACCGTCGGCGGGCGAGACGCCGCGCTCCCGGCGCAGCCAACCCCCGCGTGTGCGCGATTGACGCGCGATGCCCACCTATGCCGGAGCAAGGGCATGAGCGCCCCTCGTGCCGCCAGGCGACGGTTTAGCGCGGGTTGCGCAGCGCGCTGCCGCCTGACAATTCATGCCCGGACCCACAGTTAGAGAGTTTGTACAGAACGACCGATGTGAAGCCGAACATCGGGGGCGCGCCTGGGGATACAGAGACTACGCCGCCTCCATCTTTTTGCGCCAGTAGCGCACCAAGCCATGCCAGCTCATCTCGACAGCGCCCGCCTGCGCATACTGCTGACGCGCCGTTTCGTCCACATCCCCGAGTTCTGCGTCCGCCAGGGCCACAAGACGCGCTTCCGCAGCAGACTCGTCCTCGCCACGTTCGAGACTGGCGCGCACGGTATCAGCCCAGCGCAGCACGTGGTCCCACATTTCGGCAATATGTCGCTCAGGGTCGTGCGCCGGACCAAAATGCGTGAGCAAAAGGATGCGCGGCTTAAGGCTCAAAAGCGTATCCAGCGTGTGACGCCATGCTTCCAGGTCAATATCCGGCGGCGGCGTCGCGGGACGGACGTAGATGTGCCCGGGCATCCGTAGACCGGTAGTGTCTCCCACCCATGCTGCGCCGGTCGACTCATCGAGGTAGATCAGGTGATGCGAGGCGTGACCGGGGGCATCAAAAATCCGCAGCGTGCGCCCGCCGACACGAATCGTTTCGCCGCCGCCGAGGGTTACAATGTTATCTGCCGGCACCGGCAGGAACTCGCCCCACAAATAATCCATCTGACCACCATAAATGCGCGTGGCGCTGCGCAACAACTTATCGGGTGAAATCATATGGGGAGCGCCGCGATGATGGACATACACCTTCAGATGGGGGAAATAGCGCACCAGCGATCCTGTCGCGCCGGCGTGATCCAGGTGAATGTGCGACAACACAATACCGTGCAGGTCGCCAAACGACAGACCAATCCGCTTCAAACCGGCTTCGAGATTGGGCAGCACGCTGGCAGGACCCGGATCAACGATGACCGGATCATCGCCCAACATCACATATGTTCCCACAACCTGCGAACGACCGAGGTGCAGATCATCGACCAGTGCAATAGTTTCCGGCAAGCCATAATGGGGATCGGCCATACAGTCACATCTCCGTGGTTTCAGTGAGGCGTCTGAATATCAGGCTTCTATGATACCGGCAGCGGTTACGTCTGTCGAACACCGGTTGATGCGGGTATTAAGGCATTTCTTGTCCGGCTGCCGGGGAAGCCTGCCGCAGATTCAGAGCCTGCGGCAGGGCTGGCTACCAGAGGAGACTGACATTTCTCTCAGCCCTGAATAAAAAGATATGCCCCTCACGGGTTCAGTTCCACCATACGCGCATGAACCAGATAGACCACCCGTTCACCGATGTTGGTTGCGCGATCAGCGACCCGCTCGAGATAGTGCGCTACAAACAGCAACCCGGCAACCCACGGCGCCGTCTCATTATCGATCATCTGGGCGGTCAGTGCGGTTTCTACCCCGGTGTAAAGCGCATCGACCGCATCATCGTCGGCAGCCAGCATTTCAGCTGCGGCGCTATCGCGGTTGATGAACGCATCGAGCGCCTTCTGGAGCATTGCAATTGCCAGATGCGCCATCCGCTCCATTTCGCCGGGGAGAGCAGGCGGCGGCACAGGTGCATCGCGCAGCGCCATCCGCGCAATACCCTTGGCGTAATCCGCAATTCGCTCGAGTTCGCCGGCGACTTCGATAGCGACGATTAACCGGCGCATATCGGATGCAACCGGTTGCTGCGTGGCGATCAGACGCAGCGCGTGCGCTTCGATGTCGCGCTCGGCCTGATTGATATCCCTGTCGTGCTCGACGACATGCCGTGCGCGGTCAGCGTCACGCTCGCGCAAAGATCGAAACGCTTCCTGGACTGCCTGAACGACCATCTTGCCGAGGTGTTGCACTTCTCCGGTCAGACCGGACAGATTGTCATCGAAATGGAATCGCGTTCGCATCACTCACCTCCTGAGCGCGCGGGGAAATGTGCCGTGCTGCACCCCTCTTTGTTTCTCGCATGTCACATCATACACCTGTAAGCATCGTTTGCCCGAAAACGCTTCGCTACACCTCGGAAACATCCGTTGACCAGGCGCCGCAGCCTTTCTGCCTCATCAGCATCCACAATTTACCCCTAACCCTTATAGAGCGATCAACTAAAACCCGGACAATCAAGGACGCGAAGCGGCGGACGTTGGCTGCGACAGGCTCAGCCAACGTCCGCCGCAAGACGGTCAATACGAGCAATGATTGTGCGAACATCTGGTTGATCGCTCTATGAGCCTCCCCCGCGGTTGTGAAACTGATCACTTTTCGTCATTAAACCGAACGTCCACAGTAGCGCCTTTTTGCTACACTCTGTTTGTGCGATTGCGAATAAGTCTGCCAGCGTCGGCATACCATGCAATGAGGCAACCACTGTTATGGACACCAACAATCTTCGCGCATTTCAGTCACATCCCGAACTGCGCGTTCTTCTCGAAGAGCGCGCCCGCGCATTAGCAGCACAGGACGCCAGCGACATCGCCGCCGGCGGCGATCTTATGATCCGCTTCCGCCTTGGCGACGAGCGGTTTGCACTTCCGGCGCGCTCCGCCCGCGAAATTCAGCCGCTCAGAGCGTATACGCCACTGTTCAGTGTGCCGCCATGGATCGTCGGTCTGATTAATATGCACGGTCGATTGCTGACGTGCATCGATCTGCGTCCGCTGCTCGACCTTCCGGTCAGCCCTCCCGCTCCGGGATCGTTTTTGATCCCGGTTCAGGAGGGAGGGAATGAACTCGTGTTGCTGGCGGACAGCATTCTGGGGATGACAACCGATGCGCTTGAACTCAGCCCATCGCCAGTCGTGGTGTCAAACTCCCCCACGACATGGATCCGCGGAGTGGACCGAGACCTGTCCCTCGTGATCGATCCGGCTGCATTGTTTGCCGATCCGCGTCTGATCGTTGAATACCGAGCCGTCGCCTGAGCAGCGACAGATGTGCCGTCCTGCCGCCCTGTTATGCGGTGCATAACGGGGATTCAATGCATGAACTCATGTGCTGAGCGAGGATGCTATGAAACTCTCGATCCGTCTCAAACTCCTCGGCGCTTCTGGTCTGACCCTGCTGCTGATGATTATTCTGGGCATTATTGCGCTGTATCAAATGGAACATATGAACGGTCGCGCCCATCATTTGAGCAATAACATTGTTCCCGCAACCCGCACAAGCAGCGATATGCGCCGCATCGTCACCCGTCATCGCAGCCTGGCGGCAGTGCGCATCGCCGATCCGCGTCCCGAACAGTTGACGCGCACCAACGCCGAGCGCCGCGAACTCGAATCCGAAATGGACATACTGGTACGAAAATATGAACCCTTTATCGTCACCGATATCGAGCGTGATCTCTATGCGCGCATCCGTGAGAACTGGACCGCCTATGTAGAGGAGATGAGCAAAGGCGTTTTCGCCGTCGATGATCCGCAATCTGCGCTGGCATCGTTTAATAGTCTCAAGCCGCTCTTTGATCAGTTGAGCCAGGATACGACCGCGCTCGAACAGGAAAACAATCGCCAGGCGCTCGAGGCGACGGGCGCAGTCCAGGAAGCCTATCGCAATGCGCGCACGACGATTACCAGCCTGCTTCTTTTTACGCTGGCGATTTCCGGGATAACCGGCTTTGCCCTCTCAACGATGATTGCACGCAGCCTCGAACGACTGACCGAGGCGACGAACGCCGTCGCCCGCGGCGATCTGTCGCGCAACGTCGAAGTGACATCAGGCGATGAGATCGCCATGCTCGCCGTCGCATACAACCAGATGGTCGCCAGCCTGCGCGCCAGCCGCGCCGCAGAGGCAGAGGCGCGCGAAGCCGAAGCAAAACTGCGTCAGGCGGAAATCGAAAACCGCCGGATGCTGGAAGAAACGGTCGCCGAGTACCTGGCGTTTACCCGGCGTATTGCCGATGGCGATCTCTCGCAACGCCTGGAAGTCCGTCAGAATGGGGCGCTTGGTCAATTGGGCGAAGGGTTGAATGCTATGGTCGCCAGTTTGCACGCCATGACCCGCCAGATCCAGCAGGCAAACGCCGCTATCGCCTCGGCGGCCGCCGAAATCCTCGCCGCCACCACGCAACAGGCAGCATCGGCTACAGAACAATCGGCCGCCATTACCCAGACGTCAACCACCATCGAAGAAGTCAAGGCGATTGCGCTCCAGACAGCCCGCCAGGCAGCGCAGGTGGCGCAGGACAGTCAGACGGCGCTCCAGCTGGCGCGTCAGGGCGCCAAATCGGTGGAAGAGACGATCAACGGGATGGGGCAGATTCGTGGGCGCGTTGAAAGCATTGCGCAGACAATCCTTTCACTGGCGGAACAAACACAGGCGATTGGCGCGATTACCACAACCGTCGCTGAACTGGCGGATCAGTCCAATCTGCTGGCGCTGAACGCCGCTATCGAGGCGGCACGCGCTGGCGAACAGGGCAAAAGTTTCGCCGTCGTCGCCCAACACGTGCGTGATCTGGCGGAACGCTCGAAAGCGGCGACCGTTCAGGTGCGCGAGATCCTGAGCGAGATTCAGCGCGCCACCAACGCAGCGGTGATGGTGACGGAAGAAGGGACGAAAGGGGTCGAGCAGGGTGTGACCCTGGCGACCCGCGCCGGGCAGGTGATCCATCAGATGTCCGGCGAAGTTGAAAGCGGGGCGCAGGCGAATGTGCAGATGGCCGCCGCTGCCCAACAACAAACGGCAGGGATGGATCAGATTGCGCAGGCGATGACCGCGATCCAGCAGGCGACAACCCAGGCATTGGCAAGCACCCGACAGGCGGAGCGCGCAGCGCAAGACTTGCATACGCTCGCGCAGTCGCTTCAGCAGACGATTGCCCGGTATCGGCTGTAGCAGGCAGGTGCGGCGATATGGAAACCGACGATGACATCATGGCGCAGGTGTTCGCCGCTTTTTGCGAAGAACAGGCAGAGCACTGCGCTGCCATCGCATCGTTGCTGCTCGAATTGGAGCAGCATCCCGATCATTCCGACGCCCGTGAGATGATCGACCGGCTCTTCCGCGCGGCGCATAGCCTGAAAGGCGGCGCGCGCGCCGCCGGCTTGCCCGACATCGAGCGGATCGCTCACGCGATTGAGGACGTGTTCGCCGCTGTTCGTCAACAGCAGGCGCATATCACGCCTGCACTCTGCGATCCGATCTACGCGGCGCTGGAGATGATCAGGCAGCTGGTCGATCAGGCAACCGCCGGTCAATCTTCCGATGCCACATCGGTGGAGGCGACGGTGCGCCAGTTGCGCGCCGCGCTGTCGCTCTCACCGACAGACGACGAGCAGCCGGAACACAGCGATGCCCACGACCCATCGCCCTCTTCGCCGGACGCCCCCGCATCGGCAGTATCGTCGCGGAGTGCAGCAGGCGATGGTGCGCCGCCATCGGGCAGCGGAGATATGACGACGATTCGGCTGTCCATTGATGTGCTGGACACGCTGCTCAACGATGTCGGCGAATTGATGACCGGGACCATGCGCATTCGTGATCGACTGCGCCAGGCGCAGGAGATCGCCAGTCTATCGGCGCGCTGGAAGCGTCTCTGGCGTCAGGTTCGTCCGCTTGCGATTCGCGCTCAGGAACGGAGCAACGGATCAATGGCGCCTCACATCAAAGCGCCGCTCGCTCCGCGCTCAACGCCGGCGACGCTGAATGGACAGGAAGCGCGCGCGCTCACCGATGCGCTGATGCAGGCGGCGGAACTGATCGACGACCTTGAGCAGCGCATGACAGCATTCGTGCGTGACCTGAATGGCGATCAGGCGATGCTCAGCGCTGTAACCGATCGCCTGCACACCCGGGTCCGGCGCACCCGCATGCTGCCGCTGCACACCATCTTTCAGTCGTTGCGCCTGGTTGCGCGCGATGTCAGCCGGAGCGCCGGCAAACCGGTCGACCTGCTGCTCGATGACGGCAACGCCGAAGCCGATCGGCAGGTGCTCGAGATACTGCGTGATGTGTTGACCCATCTCCTCCGCAATGCCATTGATCATGGCATTGAGGCGCCGGACACGCGTCGCCGCTCCGGCAAACCGGAACGCGGGCAGGTGCGCCTGACGGCAACCGTCGCGGGAGACTGGCTAACCGTCGAGATTGCGGACGATGGCGCCGGACTGGACGATGCGGCAATTCGGCGCCGCGCCCTGGAGCTGGGACTGCTGACCGCGACTGATCTGGAGCGCATGAATCCGGCTGATATTCATCATCTGATCTTTCTGCCCGGTTTTTCGACGCGCACCAGTATCAGCCATCTTTCGGGGCGCGGCGTCGGACTGGATATTGTGCATTCGCATATCGAGCGCATGCAGGGGCGCATTCAAGTGCAAAGCACACCCGGCAAAGGATGCCGTTTCACCCTGAACATACCGGTGTCGCTGACCAGTTCGCATGGCTTGCTGATCCGCCTGGGAAGCCAGACCTGTGCGATACCGCTGGAGTCGATCCAGCGTATCATTTCGGTTGCACCCGGTGATGTGCATATCCTGGAAGGGCGCGCGGTCGTTTTCGTCGATGAGCGACCCATCATGCTGGTGCATCTGGCAGACCTGCTCGGCGCCGATGGTGGGACCGCGCTGTTCACCGAGGGCATGATGCGGCGCCAGGCGCTGGTGCTGGGCAGTGGCGCGGAGCGCCTGATAGCGTGCGTCGTGGACACAGTGACGGGCGAACAGGAGTTGGTGATCCATCGTCTGCCTTTCCCGTTGAAGCGTGTGCAGTTTGTCGCGGCTGCGGCAATCCTTCCCGACGGGACCGTGGCGCCGATCCTGGATACTGTGGACATCGCGCGGGCAGCGTCTGGCGCGCAGCGCGCTGTGATCGCCGCATTGCCGGAGAACAGTGCGCAGCAACGCACACCGCAGATCGTCGTGGTTGATGATTCCCTGACAACCCGGATGCTGGAAAAAAACATCCTCGAAGCAGCGGGATATCGAGTGCATCTGGCAACCGACGGCATGGAGGCGCTGGACCTGATGCAGCGTCTGGCCGCAAATGGCGGGTGCGATCTTGTGATCAGCGACGTTGATATGCCGCGACTGAACGGGTTTGAATTGACCGAGAAACTGCGCATGAGTGAGCGTTTCAAACATCTGCCGGTCATCCTGGTCACATCACTCGACGCGCCAGAGCATCGTGAACGCGGGGTTGCCGTCGGTGCAGACGCCTACATTGTCAAGCGTTCATTCGATCAGCAGACCCTGCTCGATACCATCGCTCGTTTGATCTGAGGAGGCTCAAGGTATGGCGCCATATGTCTTGCTGGTGGAAGATAGTCGGACACAGGCGTTGCGCTTCCGCCTCGAACTGCAACGCTGTGGTGTGCGCGTCGATGTCGCACACGATGGTATTGAAGGTCTGGAGCGCGCGCGTGCGCGCACCCCGCACGCGATTGTGCTCGATGTGGACCTGCCCGGCATAGACGGGTATACGCTCTGTCAGCGTTTGAAGCAGGAGGGTGACACCGCCGCCGTGCCGGTGATCATGCTGACGCACCGCGATGATGTTCGCAGCACGCAGACCGGTCTCGAATCCGGCGCCGATGATTACATTCCCAAAGACGAGTTTGCCGAACAGAATCTGATCGAGTCGCTGCGCGCCCTCGGCGTGTTGCAGCAAACGTGAGGGCGCTATGATACACTCGACGCTTTCTGATGCACGAAATGTGCCTGTGGTATCGGGATATGATGTGGTGCTCGTTCGTCAGCATGTGCGGCAGATGATGCGCCAGGCCGGTTTCTGCCTGACGTCACAGGCGCGCATGACGGCCATCGTCAGCGAGATCGCCCGCGCAGCGGTCGAACGTCACTGGAACGCCAATTTTCTGTTTCGTCTGATTCCGCACCACCACGGACGATATGAAATCGAAGTAATCTGCTGTTCCGATCACTTACAGCGCGACGCAGAATATCTCGCGCAGTTCAAACGCGGGGTGCAGGAACTGACAGGCAATGCCGGGTTGACCGTACAGCAGCAGTCAGGTCAGTTAATCCTGCGTTTCCATCTGTAGTTGACGGCTATGAATCACGTGCCATCCTCCGCGCATGTCTGGCAAACGCTGGTCATCTGCCGCATTGGCGCGCAGGATTATGCGTTGCCGCTCGATGCAACACTGCGCGTGGTGCGTCTGCCGGCGCTCACCATCCTGCCCGACAGCAAACCAGAGGTGTGCGGGTTGCTCAATCTCAATGGACGTCACCTGCCAGTGATTGACGGACGGCGACTGGTCGGTGAAATGCCGCACTATGATCTCAGCAATCAGATCGTGATTGTCAACGCCGGCGCCGATGCTGTTGACGTTCCCGTGCTGGGGCTGCTGGTTGATGAAGTGTACGGACTGGCGTTCGCCGATATTCATGCGCTGGCC
The DNA here is from genome assembly GCF_057785375.1 of Roseiflexus sp. Taxonomy (NCBI): domain Bacteria; kingdom Bacillati; phylum Chloroflexota; class Chloroflexia; order Chloroflexales; family Roseiflexaceae; genus Roseiflexus; species Roseiflexus sp. Next base: position 75,174 of record NZ_JBYNRX010000058.1, on the reverse strand, counting down.
AACCCGTCTACCGGCAGGCTCTTTACCGGCGTCGTCTCGCTGGACAAACGTTCATGCCCGATCTTCGACGTTGCTGAACTGCGAAGGATGGCGGCGTGAGCAGTGCTGCGTCGCCGATCCGTGTGCTGCTGGTCGAAGACTCGCTCAGCCAGCGCGAGTTGCTGGTGCGGCTGCTCAACGCAAGCGGCGCTTTTGTGGTAGTTGGCGTTGCAAGCAACGGGCGGCAGGCGATCCAGGAAACCCTGCGCCTGCGACCGGACGTCATTGCGATGGACATCCATCTTCCTGTGATGGACGGCTACGAAGCGACGCGCGAAATTATGCGCCGCTGCCCGACTCCTATTGTGCTGATCAGCGCCAGCGCAAGTGAGAAGAAGTCGATTGATGCGCTGGCAGCCGGTGCGCTGACCGTCATCCGCAAACCCGGCGGGCGACATACCGACCCTGCCGACAGCGAGGCTTTTCTTAAGACCCTGCGGATCATGGCAGGCGTGCGGGTAGTCACCCGTTTCGCGCCGCGTCTCCGCCCTGTGTCGCCGCCCAACCAGGCGCCCCCGGCGCCGCCGACATTCACGCCCGGCAGTGCGCAGGTGCTGGCGATTGCGGCATCGACCGGCGGACCGGCAGCCGTTCAGACAATCCTCAGTGGATTGGGAGCGCAGTTCCCGCTGCCGGTGTTGCTGGCACAGCATATCGCACGCGATTTTACGCCTGCGCTGCAGGATTGGCTTCAGCGAACAACGCCGCTCTCCATACGGATCGCCACTCACGGCGAGCGAGCGGCGCCCGGCCATGTGTATCTGCCGCCAGACGGCTTTCATCTGCTGGCGGGCAGGAATGGCATTGTTGCATCGCGCCCGGCGCACCCCGACGACCGGTATTGCCCCTCAGCCGATCTCCTGTTTCAGTCGGTGGCGCATGCATACGGCGCACGCGCCATTGGCGTCATTCTGACGGGCATGGGTGATGATGGAGCGCGTGGTTTACGGGAACTGCGCGATTGTGGCGCAGTAACGATTGCGCAGGACGAGGCAAGTTGCGTGGTGTACGGCATGCCGCGCAGTGCTGTCGAGGCTGGCGCTGCGGCGCAGGTTGCGGCGCTCGATCAGATTGCGCAGCATATCCTGGCATTGGTAAGCGCATGAAGACGCCATTGAGCGACGATCTCTTTCGGCGATTTCGCGATCTGCTGTTGGCGCGCAGCGGGATCTACTTCCCTGACCATCGGCAGGGTGACCTCTACCACAACCTGTCCATGATTCTGCCCGCCACCGGGTACGCCTCGTTCGAAACACTCTACGCCGCTGCCAGCGTTGATGAACGGGTACTGCATACCGTTATTGAAGGCGTAACGGTTGGTGAAACGTATTTTTTTCGCAATGCATCACAGTTCGCCGCCTTGCGGGATGGCATTCTTCCTGACCTGATCGCCCGACGCGCTGCGATTCGGTCGTTGCGCTTCTGGAGCGCCGCTTGCGCCACGGGCGAAGAACCGTATTCGTTGGCGATCCTGCTCCGCGACGTTCTTCCCGATCCTTCTTCCTGGCAGATTACCATTCTGGCGACTGACATCAATACAACGTTTCTGGAACGGGCGCGCGCCGGCGTGTATGGCGCGTGGTCGTTCCGTGAGACAGACCCAGCGGTGCGGGATCGCCACTTTGAGCGTGTCGAAGGTGAACGCTGGCGAATCCGCTCTGATCTCCGCCATCAGGTGCTGTTCACCCGCTTGAATCTGGTCGACGATGCGTACCCCGCAGTAACGAACGGCACCACGATGCAGGACCTCATTCTCTGTCGCAATGTGCTGATCTATTTCAATGACGACACGATCCGCGCAGTTGTGCGCCGATTGTATCGCGCCCTTACTCCTGGCGGCTGGCTGATCGTCGGGCATGCCGAAGCGCGTTCCGATTTCTTCGCCGGCTTTGAGGTCGTCAATTTCCCTGGAACGGTGGCCTACCGCAAGCCATTGAACGCACCGCTCTTCGATGAGACGGACGCGCTTCCGCAGGCGCCTGCGCAGCGGCGGGAAGGCAGTACGCCACGCTCCGGCGCTGTGAGCGCTCCGGCTGACGCACCTCTCCTGTTGCCACCCGCTCCCGCCGCACCATCGTCAGCCTGTCCCCCTGAGGCTGCGGTGAGCGCGACGATTGCTGGCGACGACGCGCCGGACACCTGCACAGCAGCGCGTCGGGCTGCCGATCATGGCGATCTGGAAACGGCGCTGCGCCTGTGCACAACGGTGATCGAACAGCAACCGCTGCACACCGAAGCGCATCTGCTCACCGGGCAAATCCTGGAACAACAGGGACACCTCGAGGAAGCGCTTGCCGCCTACCGACGCGCCCTCTACCTCGATCACACCCTCCACCTCGCTTCTCTGGCGATAGCCGGCATCCTGCATCGCACCGGTCATAGCGCCGATGCCCGTCGCGTCTACCGGCGGCTGCTGCGCGCTCTGGCAGCGCTTCCGCCCCATGCGCCCGTTCCTTCACTCGAAGATGCGACTGCGGCAGAACTTCAGGCGTTCATTCAGCGTCAGATGGCGGCGCTGAACGCCCTGACGCCTGATGCTGACGGATGCTGAATCTGTGCTCCCCTGCACGGCGAGATGGTGAAGAAGAAGAGCGTGTCTGAAAAAGTCAATCGGGTAGGCGAAGGCAATGCCTTCGCCTACCCGACGAGCTTTTCCCCGGATAGGCTCTTCGTATGAAAAAGTCGATCGGGCGGGCGCAGGCGGCAGTGCCTGCGCCCGCCCAGCGCTGAGCGCCCGACAATGCACGGCTGAAAGGCTGAATAGCACTGCGCAGGTTCTCGTGTACAATAGTGCCTGGACACATGATGTCGTATCCGCTTCTGTGGTAAGAGGTTCCAATGCTTTCCTATCACATGCGGCTCCCCGGTCCCTGGGAATTTCGTTTCGACGATCAATCCGACTGGCGCTCGATAGCGGTTCCTGGATGCTGGGAAGACGCTGGTTTTCCGAAGGATTGCGCTGGTCCGGCATGGTATCGCACATCCTTCGTTATTCCTCACGAACTGGAAGGACGACGCCTCTTTCTGCGCTTCGGCGCGGTCAGTTATCACTGTGAAGCGTTCATCGCGCGTGATTCGGGCGATATGCAGCGTATCGGCGCGCATACCGGCATGTGGGATGCGTTCGATCTCGAGATCGGCGATACCGCAGCGCCAGGTGAGCACGTGACACTACTGGTGCGGGTCGAGAAACCAGCAAGCCTGACCGGCGGACCGGACTCGGCATCGCTGCGAGGGCGCTTCCCATTGCGCGAAACGCTCGCCGGGTTTCTTCCCTACGTCTGGGGGCATAGCCACGGCGGGATCTGGCAGGATGTCGCCCTGATCGCCAGCGGCGTAACCCGGTTTCTCGATGCCTGGGTGCACGGCACGCCCGATGGTCACGTGTTCGTCGAGGCGGAACTTGATGGTCCGGCGCGAGTGACGCTGGAACTCTACCGTCCAGATGGGAATTTCATTCTTTCCGCAGAAGAAGACGCCGTGCGCGTGGAAACAGCGACCGGCATTCGCTACCGGTTGCACATGGATGGCCCAACCCCCGACCCGCACCCCTGGTCGCCGACCGACCCGGCGCTCTACCGCGCCGTGCTGCGCGCCGGTTACGATGATCAGGTTGAACGCCGCTTTGGGCTGCGCACATTCGAGGCGGATGGCGCAACGCTGCGGCTCAATGGCGCACCAATCTACCCGCGCATGATCCTGTCGTGGGGCTGGCGCTGGGAGACCTTCACTCCCAATCCGGGACCGGATCGTGTCCGCACCGATTTCGAGCGCCTGAAACGCCTGGGGTACAACGGCGTCAAGTGTTGCCTGTGGTTCCCGCCACAGTACTATTTCGACCTGGCGGATGAGATGGGCATGTTGCTCTGGATCGAACTGCCCATGTGGTTGCCCCGCGTCACCGACCACTTTCGCCATCAAACGCCGCTCGAATACGAGCGCCTGGTGCGCCAGGCGCGGCGGCATCCGTCGGTGGTCATCTACAGCCTGGGATGCGAACTGGGAAAGGATGTCGGCGCCGACATCCTTGGCTCGCTGTACGCAATGACCCGCAGTATGTGCGGCGACGCCCTAGTGCGCGACAATAGCGGCTCTGGAGAAGCCTACGGCGGGCTGCTCAACGAATTCGCGCAGTACTATGATTACCACTTCTATGCCGACCTGCACTTCTTCCGCGGTCTGCTCGACACCTTCTCACCGCGCTGGCGCCCGGTGCAACCCTGGTTGTTCGGCGAATACTGCGACTACGACACATTTCGTGATCTGCGCCGCTATCGCCTGGCGGACGGGTCGCGCCCCTGGTGGTTGAGCGCCGATCCCGCCGTCAATCCCACCGGCACGCGCTGGGCGAACGAAGCGCCCTTGCTCGAAGAGCGGCTGCGCGCCCGGGGGCTATGGGAACGCAGCGCCGAACTTGAAGCGTTCTCGTATGCGCATGGTTTACTCCACCGCAAATGGACTATTGAGACAACCCGCACCTATGGCGAAGTGTCGGGCTATGTCATCACCGGCGAGGCGGACACGCCGATCACCAGCGCCGGCATGTGGGATGCCACCGGCGCCCTCAAGTACGACCCCGCTGAGTTCCGGCGCTTCAACAACGATCTGGTCGCGCTCATCGGCTGGGACCGACGGCGCGACTGGGTGCGCGGCGGCGACCGCCCGGCGTTCTGGGATGTCTGGAGTTACAACGCCGGGACGCTCGTTCGCGCACACGTGCTCGTATCGCACTATGGGGAGCAGAGCGGTCCGGCGCACGCTGCCTGGAGCGTCGCCTTCGATGACGAAGCGCCGTTTGCGTCCGGAGAAATCGTGACCAGCCGTGATGTCGCGCCTGGCGATGTGCGCGAAGTCGGAGTTGCAGAATTCATCGCGCCCAATGTCAGCGCGCCGCTCCACGCAACGCTGCGAGTATCGCTCGGCGTGGGAACACAGAAGACGGAGAATGCGTGGCCACTCTGGTTCTTCCCTGCAAGTCCATGGGCAACCGTGCGCAACATCGCAATCTACGACCCGCTGGGGCGACTGCGCGACCTTGCCCGGCTGGCGCCGCAGGCAGTCGAGGTGACGCACGCCGATCTGCGGGGTGAAGCCGGGGCGCGCGTCGATCTGCACGCAGCGCCGTTCGTTGTGGTTGCCAGCGCCTGGACGCGCCCGTTATCGGCGTACACCCGCAGCGGCGGACGGGTGGCGCTGATCCAGGATGGCGATGGTCCGCCGGGACCAGTTGCGACGGCGGCTATGCCATTCTGGCGCGAGGCGCTGCGGATCTGCGAGCCACATCCGGCGTGGGGCGATTTTCCGCACGACGGATGGGCAGGTCTCCAATTCTTCGGCTGCGCCACCGACTACGCACTCGACACACAGCCATTTGGCGCGCTGGCGCGCCCCATTCTTCGCCGGATCGACACGCGCACAGCGCACGTGCACGACTATGCCGCCGAGATGACATGGGGCGAAGGACGATTGATCGTTAGTACCCTGCGCATCTATGGCGGCGCTGGCGAACAGCCTTCCGGGATCGGACGCAATACCGCCGCAGCGTATTTGCTGCTGTGCTGGGTGAAGTACCTGGCGAGCGAGAGGGGTGAGGGGTGAGGCGTGAGGCGTGAGGGGTGAGGGGTGAGGGGTGAGGCGTGAGGCGTGAGGCGAGAGGGGTGAGGCGTGAGGCGTGAGGCGTGAGGCGTGAGGCGTGAGGCGTGAGGCGAGAGGGGTGAGGGGTGAGGCGTGAGGCGAGAGGGGTGAGGCGTGAGGCGTGAGGCGAGAGGGGTGAGGCGTGAGGCGTGAGGCGTGAGGGGTGAGGCGTGAGGGGTGAGGTGTGAGGTGTGAGGCGTGAGGCGTGTGGCGAGAGGGGTGAGGCGCGAGGGGTGAGGCGTGAGGCGTGAGGCGCGAGGGGTGAGGCGAGAGGGATGAGGGGTGAGGCGTGAGGCGCGAGGGGTGAGACCTGCGACAGACCTATCTTTTTCGTGCTTTGATGAGACCACCCAACATCTTCCCGATCTCTTCGCATTCTTTGTCAAGGTATGCCCATTGATCGTCTGTGAGCAGATCAGCATGATACGCAATATCAAGTTGCGTTCGCAGTTCGGCGAGCGAACCCTTAGCGATATAAAAGTACTGTACTGCTTCACGGTCGGTCTGGCGTTCATCTCCTTCGGCGATATTGCCTGGAACACTAACAGCAGAGCGATGGATTTGTTCGATCAAGCCGTTGGCAGAGCGCCGATGCTGGTACGGGAATAGGCGATATAACTTGATCGCCAGATCTCGAGAGCGTTGCCATACAATTAATGAGCGAAATCCTTCTTGTCCCATAACAGTGCTCCCCGCGATTTTCTCTATAAACCGCGTGATCTGACAAACAGATACGATGAGTAGCAAGGTCTGTTTGTCCTGTATGTCATCCGCCCCTTCTGTCACCTCCCACCTCTCCCCTATCGCCTCTCCCCTATCGCCTCTCCCCTCCCGCCTCTCCCCTCTCCCCTCCCGCCTCCCTCCTCTCGCCTCTCCCCTCCCCCCTCTCGCCTCTCCCCTTTTCTATGCTATAATGCCTCGTCGAAGGAAACGAGCGCAACACAAGGGACGAGAGCGATGCGGTGCCCCTACTGCCAGCACCCCGACAGCGACGTTATCGATACACGCAAACTCCACAATGGCGAAACAATCCGCCGGCGGCGCAAGTGTGAGGCGTGTGGACGGCGCTTCACCACCTACGAGCGTGTCGAGACCGTCAGCATTACTGTCGTCAAGAAGAATGGCGAGCGGGAACCGTATGATCGGGAGAAGGTGATGCGCGGTGTGCGCACCGCATGCTATCGCCGTCCTGTGCCAGCGCAGGCGCTCGAAGCCCTGGCGAACGATATCGAGGCGGAATTGATGGCGCTCGACGAGCCAGAAGTGCCATCGTCGCTCATCGGCGATATGGTCATGCGACGGCTGCGTGCCATCGATGACGTTGCCTACATTCGTTTCGCTTCGGTCTATCGATCATTTGCTGACATTGGCAAGCTACGCGAGGCGGTCGACGAACTGCTGGAGCAGGGGCGCTGAAAGAGACAACGATAGATGAGCATCGACGTGTCCGATCAACCAAAGACGACAGCGCAAGAAGAGCGCCGGGCCAGTCCGGTTGCGCGCTTTTTTGGCGAGATACGCACAGGGTTACGCGAGATTCGCTGGATCATCGTCCTGCTGTACGCCGTCGCCGGTGGTCTATTAATGCCGCTCTCACTGACGGCGGGCGGCATCGCCGGATTTATGGCCGGCATTGTGCCGGTCGGCGTCGGGCTGCTGCTGGCGCGCAATGTGTCAGGTCACTACGCCTTGCACGGATTTCTGACCGGCACGCTGGCATCGGTGGTGGCCGCGGGCATGCTGTGGTACTTTATCTTCCAGACGCAGTTCGGCGTGAGTGGCGCAGGCATGGTCGAACCCGGCACGCCGCCGTGGGACGCCTGGATGGTGCTCAGCGGATTCTTCGGGTTTTCATTGATCGTTTTCTGCACCTTTGGCGCCAGCACTGCCGGACGCATAGAAGAGCGCAATCGTGCGCTTCGTGAAGAGATCAAGCAGCGCGGCGGCGCCCTCGAGCGCCCTGGCGCTATCCGTGAGCCGGACGATATTCGCGGGCTGTCGTTGCCGCAACTCGGCCACTACGTCAACAACCTGTTCAAAAAGCACGGGTTCACCTTCAAGGATTACCGTTTCCTGCACAAGGACAAGTACCTGGATATCTGGCTCGAATACAAGGACGAACCGTGGCATTTGCGCCTGTCGGTCGCCGACAAAGTCGCCCCCGGCGTGATTGAGAGCCTGCTTCAGGACATGAAGCGCGAGGGATGCACCAAGGGCGTGGTCATCACCTCGACGGAGTTTACTCCTGCCGCGATTAAGGCGGCGAAAGATCGGCCCGTGGCGCTGATTGACGGCACAACGCTGTATCAGATAGCCGAGAAGTGACAGGTTGACCGGAGCATATCCATGCAGATTGCGCTCAAAGACAAAATTGCGGTCGTCACCGGAGGATCGCGCGGGATTGGACGGGCCATTTCGATGACCCTGGCCGCCGCCGGGGCAACGGTTGTCGTCAATTATCAGCGGAATGCTGCTGCTGCTGAAGAAACGGTCGCTGCGATCATCGCCGCCGATGGCGCTGCAATCGGCATGCAGGCGGATGTGAGCCTTGCCGAGGATGTCGAGCGCATGTTCAAAACCGTGATCGAACGGTATGGCACGGTCGATATTCTGGTCAACAATGCCGGCATCACCCGTGATACGCTGCTGCTGCGCATGAAAGAAGACGACTTCGATGCCGTCATCGACACCAACCTGCGCGGGGTCTACCTGTGCACCAAGGCGGCGTTGCGCCCCATGACAAAGGCGCGCAGCGGACGCATTATCAACATCACGTCGGTGGTGGGACTGATCGGCAATGCGGGGCAGAGCAACTACGCTGCGGCAAAAGCCGGAATCATCGGCTTTACCCGCGCCGTCGCCCGCGAGATGGCATCACGCAACATTACGGTCAATGCCGTGGCGCCGGGCTATATTGAGACTGAGTTGACCGCCGGGCTTGGCGATCAGGTGCGCGCCGCCATCCTCGAAGCCATCCCGCTCGGGCGCCTCGGCACGCCGCAGGATGTGGCCAACCTGGTCTGCTTCCTGGCATCCGATGCAGCCGCGTATATCACCGGGCAAACCCTGACCGTCGATGGCGGCATGGTTATGATCTAGCGCCTTGACGCTGAACGTGAAAGACAGTAGAATACCACGTCGAAGCGCGAGCATCTGGAGGGTCACGCAATTGTGTCGCAACCGTCGGGGCATGTAACGGTCGCTCCTCCCGTCCTGCTTGCACTGGTGCGCGCTGCTCTCCGCGAAACGCCTGGTGTTGTGCGCCTGACCGATGTTCCATCCGTTCAGGGAGAAGCGCCGGTGATCGCCGGTCCTGGAGCAGCAGTGACGATCGGCGCAACAGGCGTGCATGTCACCTGCGCGATTGTCGCGGCGCAGAGCGTGCGCCTGGCGCAAGTTGCGGCGACGGCGCAGGCGGCAGTTGCAACTGCGCTGCGTGAACTTGCTGGTGTGGACATTGCCACAGTCGACGTCTCGATTGTAGATGTGGCTACGACAGAAAAGACGCGCGACCATGGCTAGTCTCCGGCGCCGAGTGCGTACAATCGCGCTCCAAATTTTGTTTGAACTCGACGCAACTGACCATCCGCCGGATCAGGTGGTGGGGCGGCGGCTCGAGGAAGAACGCCTACCGCCAGAAGGCGAGCGTTTTCTGCGGCATCTGGTCTTCGGCGCATGGGAACATGCGTCGTATCTCGACCGGATCATCGAAGAGGCTGCGCCAAACTGGCCCGTCAGTCAGATGCCGGGAGTGGATAAAGCGATTCTGCGGATCGCCCTCTTCGAGGTCCTGATTGATGAAGAGGAAAAAACGCCGCTGAAGGCGATCATCAACGAAGCGGTGGAGCTTGCCAAGCAGTATGGCAGCGACAACTCGAGCCGCTTTGTTAATGGCGTTCTCGGCACGGTCGTCAGTCGCTACCGCGAGCGACGCAAGGCGTAGCTCGCGTTCGTCAGGCATTCGCTCATCAAGGCTGTCGAAAGGAGTACGTGCATGCCCTCGCCTGAAATGGAGGCTCGGCTCAAACAGATCGTTGCAGAGCAACTTGGAGTCGACGAAAGCAAGATCGTGCCAAATGCACGGTTTACCGAAGATCTCAATGCCGACTCGCTCGATCTGGTCGAAATGATCATGGAACTCGAGGAGGCGTTTGGCGTCGAGATTCCCGACGAGGATGCCGAGAAAATCATTACAGTGCAGGACGCGCTGAACTATATCGAGCAAAAGTTGCAGGCGGCCTGAGGAATGATGGCTGTATGCCGCGCCACAGCGGGCCGCCCTTCGTTCAGTCCAGTGATCTGGTCTGGCAACCAGTGGTCTGCTGTGGCGCGTTTGTGTGTCTGAGGCAGCACAAGAGGCGAGAAATCAGACAATGGAACTGTTAGGAGTCGGACCGGGCGAAATCCTGCTGATCCTGGTGATCATGCTACTGGCTTTCGGTCCGGAACGTCTGCCTGAATTCGCACGCCAGGCCGGGCGCTTCATCGTGCGGGTGCGCGACTGGATTCAGCACTCACCCGATGCGGCGATGGTGCTGCGCGCACGTGCGGAACTCGAGAGTGAATTACAGGCGATTCGCGCCGAACTGACGCGCGAGGTCGAAAGCGTTCGCCAGGACTTGCAAAATGTGCGATCCGACCTGGCGGACGCCGGAAAATTGATCGAGCAGTCGGCGCAGGAGGCTGCCAGCGCCTCGACAATCGAACTGCCTGAGGTGACGAGCGAAGAAACGCCCTCCATCCATCCGCCTGCATCTGCAACGGCTGATCAGTCGCCTGTGCCAGCGCTTCAGAGCGCTGACGGCGCCGCTATGCCAGCGACTCAGGGGGCAGACGGTATTGCCGCCCAGGCGGTTCAACGTGCGGATGGCGTGGCAGCGCCAGTCGTTCAGGCGGCGGATAGCGCCGCAATGCCGGAGTTCGAGGTCGATCCAGGTCCAATCGGCGCGCGCCGCGCGCGGATTGCTGAGGTCTCGGCAGCACGAACATCTGCTGCGCCTTCGCCAACACCCACCATCGCTGGCGGCGAAACGGTTGCGCGCGGCGCGCGCAGCGCACCAGCATCACCGCCATCACCGCCAGTGCGCACCGACGCCGATGACTCGCCATTTGCTGCCGATATGGCGCGGATCGATGCCCTTAGCCGTCAGATCTCGTCCATCGCGGAAGAACTTGCCCGCCTGCGTGTGACCCTGCTGCAACGCATGGCGGAAGAAAAACGGCGTCAGAATCATGGCGACTCCGCCGCAATCAATGAGTCGGCATCGCGCAACGGGGCAGTCGACGCTGACGACTCGCTGCATAATAACCCTGCATCGCCTGCCGACGAACCGGCGCTCGCCGACGACACCCCGGCGACGTTGCACCGTGTCGATTCATCATCCTGAGAGTGTGAACCGATGGAGTTTACATCGACACAACTGATTATCGTCATCAGCGTTCTCACCGTCCTCATTCTGCTGCCTCTGGTCGTCATTTTGCTGGTGCGCCTTTTCATCAAAGATGAAGCGCCTTCTGAAGGCGAAGAGGTTGTGTCGAACCTGACCGAGTTCAACAATATTGGTGATGTCTGGCGCGCTTTCGTGCCCCATCTGGTCGAACTGCGCAATCGCATGGTCAAGGCGCTGATCGCAGTTGCCATCGGTACGATGATCGGGTTTTGGATCGTCAACAGTCCGATGCTTCTGGGTGATCCGCTGCCCGTTTTTCTGGTGCGTCACCTGGCGCCGCCTGGCACACAGTTGCAGGGCATCGATACCGGCGAGGTGTTCTTTGCCTATATGCGCATGGCGCTGGTGGTCGGCATCACCCTGGCGATGCCGTTCGTGCTCTATCAGATCGTGGCGTTCTTCCTGCCGGGGTTGTTGCCGCACGAGAAACGGGTGCTGTTCATCGCACTGCCGTTCGTCGCCGAACTGTTCATCGCCGGCGTGGCGTTCGGGTGGTTCTTTACCGTCCCTGCTGCGCTCGGCTTCTTGCTGGGGTTCGGCGTCGATGGAACGACGATCATCACACAGCCGCGCGTTGATAGTTTCATCGGCACGGTTGCAACCCTGCTGCTCTGGAATGGTCTGATCTTTCAATTGCCTGCGATCGTGTACGTCCTGGCGCGGCTTGGCGTCGTCACGGCAGCGCGCCTGGCGGCGACCCGCCGGTATGCGATTGTGGTTATCTTCATTATCGCTGCGTTCATTACACCCACCGGCGACCCCTACAATCTCCTGTTGCTCGCGCTTCCGATGTATCTGCTGTACGAACTGGGGATCATTCTGGCGCGTTTCGTTCCCAAACGCCATACCGATGGGGAACAGGCGACGGCGGCGCCGACGGGGTAGGCTGGGCGCAGGGGACGGTCACCCGTGGCGGATGAGGCGTGTATGGGCAAACGCTGATGCCACTGGCGATTTCCCGATTGCTGCGCCAGCCGCGCAGGGGACCGTCACCGGGGGAGGCGGGCGTTCCCAGGGTGCTGCGCCAGCCGCGCAGGGGACCGTCACCGGAGGATGCGGGCGGTTTTCCAGATTGCTGCGCTAGCCGCGCAGGGGACCGTTGGCGCAGGTGACGGTCACCCGTGGCGGATGAGGCGTGTATGGGCGAACGCTGATGCCACTGGCGATTTCCCGATTGCTGCGCCAGCCGCGCAGGGGACCGTCACCGGGGGAGGCGGATGCTTCCCAGGGTGCTGCGTCGACCGCGCAGGGGACCGTCACCGGAGGATGCGGGCGGTTTTCCAGATTGCTGCGCCAGCCGCGCAGGGGACCGTTGGCGCAGGGGACGGTCACCCGTGGCGGATGAGGCGTGTATGGGCGAACGCTGATGCCACTGGCGATTTCCCGATTGCTGCGCCAGCCGCGCAGGGGACCGTCACCGGGGGAGGCGGATGCTTCCCAGGGTGCTGCGTCGACCGCGCAGGTGCTGCGGCGCAGGTGATGGTCACCCATGGCGGGTAAGGCGTTCACGGGCGAACGCCGGTGATGCTTGAGGTTTCCGAGGCGTCGCTTCAGCCGCGCAGGTGACCGTCACCGGGGGAGGCGGGCGTTCCCAGGGTGCTGCGTCCGCTGCGCAGACGCCCGTCACCGGAGAATGCATGGCCGCCAACGCCGAACCCAACCCAGTAGAGCCCGCAGCATCCACCGAATCCCGGCAGATCGATGAGATCGTCGCTGCTGTGCTGGCGGCGCCAAAGTACCGCGCCATCGATCCGTCGCTGGTGCGCACGCTTGCAGCGCGCGAACTCGCCGCGCACAGGAGCGTCAAGGCATCGATTAAGGCGACCAAGAACAAACTGCATCAGATTACCGGCGCTTATGTCGAGCAACGGATCGATGTCGCCGGCTGGATGCAACGATTGCAGGCGCACGATGTTCCCCGCCTCGCGACAGCATCGGAGGAAGCGCTGATTCAGGCAGCGCTGGCAAACCCGCATGGCGCTCATCTTGGAGCGTCGTTCATCAGAGCCTCTCTCGATCTGATGGTGCGCCATGCCTCCACCCGTGAACGTTTGCCAATTGTGCAGCGTTTTTATGCCGAAATCTTCGCTACTCTCCCTCCTATCCGGTCTGTCCTCGACGTTGGGTGCGGGCTGAACCCGCTCGCCATTCCCTGGATGCCGCTCGCGCCCGATGTCGTCTATCACGCCAGCGATATCGACAGCACCATTGTCGAATTCGTCGCCCAGTATCTGGCACTGGTCGGCATTCCCGGCAACGTCGAGGTGCGCGACCAGGCAGGCAATCCGGGTGGTCCGCCGGTCGATCTGGCGCTGGCGCTGAAACTGCTGCCGGTGCTGGAGCAGATCGAGCGCGGCGCGGCAGTGCGGTTGCTCGATGCCCTCGATGCGCCTTACGTGCTGGTTTCATATCCCGTTCACACGCTTGGCGGGCGTCGAAAGGGGATGGGCGCCGCCTACGAACGGCAATTGGAAACGATCATCGTCGGTCGGCAATGGGAAATGCGGCGGTTTGCCTTTCCCGGCGAACTTGCCTTCTTGATCAGGAAAGGAAGCAGGCAATCATGGAAATCATCGGCGTCATCCTGCTGATTGTTGCGGGCATCTGCCTGTGGGTCCGGCGTCGGCGGCAGGCAATGCTCACCACCATTGGATCGACCGAGACGTATACCGCTGCATTGCTGGAAGACATCTACCGGCGGGTTGCAACGGCGGTCGGCGCCGATGCGCTGGCACAGCGCTGCGAGGTCAGCGGCATTGTCGAAATGGATGCACCGCTTCTGGGCAAAGTCAGTAGTGCCATGTGCGCCGCCTATCGCTTCACCATCAGCCGCGAGTACGAAGAGACCGTCAGCGAAACCGATCCGCAGGGGAAGACCCAAACGAAGGTGCAGCGCGGCAGTGAGGTGATCGAAAGCGGTGATGTGCGTACGCCGTTCTATGTGCGCGATGAGACCAGGCGAATCCTGATCGATCCCGAAGGAGCGGATATTGATTGGCAGAATACGGCGTCGATATTCGAGCCGGCGAATGATCCGGGATTCGCGCGCCGCCAGATGCTGGGGGTGCGGCGCACCGAACAGGCGCTGCCGATTGGCGAGCGAGTGTTCGTGCTGGGGCACACCGTGGATCGTGGTGGACGACCGGCGCTGGCGCGCGGACCAAAAGGCGAAAAGATGATCATCAGTCGCAAGAACGAGCGCCAGTTGATCACAAAGATAGAACGTAGTGCGCGCAACCTGTTGATCGTTGCTGTGATCTGCGGTGCCGTGGGTGTTGTGTTGCTCGTGTGGAGATTGCTCACGTGAAACCGAGCGGGATGGTTGCTGGGTGCGGGAAGGTTCCCGCCGGAGAAGCGGGTATTCCTACCCTGTCGCATGATCGTGGATTGCGGTACCATGCGAATGCGGAAAGAATGACACCATCCGAGGGAGGACGCCTGTATGGGTAAGAATGTGATAAAGTTGTTTGCGTTGATGGCGGCGTTGACCGCTCTGTTTCTTGTGATCGGCAACGCGCTGGGCGGAACATTCGGTCTGATCATTGCCGTCGTGCTTGCAGCGGTTATGAACCTGGGGGCGTACTGGTTCTCCGACAGCATCGTGCTGCGTATGGCCGGTGCGCGTGAGGTGAGCCGTGAGGAAGCGCCGTGGTTCTATCAGATCGTCGAGCAGCAGATTGTACGCGCCGGGCTGCCGATGCCAAAGCTGTACATCATCGATGAAGATATTCCGAATGCCTTCGCCACCGGTCGCAGTCCAAGCAAAGGGGTGGTGGCGGTCACCACCGGCATCAGCCGCCTGTTGACGAAAGAAGAGCTGGCGGGGGTCATCGCGCACGAACTGGCGCACATCAAGAACCGCGATACGCTGATCTCGGCGGTAACGGCGACCATTGCCGGCGCTATCGCGGCCATCGCCGACATGTGGATGTGGAGTCAGATTTTCAGCATGTTCACCGGCGGCGATAACGAGGAAGGCGGCAATCCGATCGGCGAACTACTGCTGGTCATTGTCGCACCGATTGCAGCAACGTTGATCCAGCTTGGCATCTCCCGTGCGCGCGAGTTCCAGGCGGACGAACTCGGCGCGCGTATTCTGGGTGACCCGCTGCCCCTGGCGAGTGCGCTGGAGAAGATCGAGTGGGCGGCAAAGCGTGGTTTCATGCAGATGAATCCGGCGACTGCCTCGCTCTACATCGTAAACCCGCTGAGCGGCGCGGGCGGCATGATGCGCTGGTTCAGCACCCACCCGCCAACCGAGGAGCGTATCGCGCGCTTGCGTGCAATGGCGCGTCAGGGCAGCGGACGTGGCGCGCTGGCGGCGTAGATGGCTCAGGACGATATTTCGTGGAGCGCAGGCGGCCCGCCGGTCGCCTGCGTCTTTTTGCGCTAGAATAGGGGTCAGGGGTTGAGGGCTAAGGGTCAGGGGTTGCACAATGATGGCGGAGACCGAGGTGGAGCATCGCGCTAGCGAGACGCCCAAGATGTACTGGCAGGTGTTGTTGCGTCTACGCTGGTTGCTTGGCGGCACGATTGGGCTGGCATTCGCGGTTGGGCGCATGATCGAAGCGCTGTGGTTCGATCCCAATGTTCCGACCATGCGCGTCCTGGGTTATGTGGCAGCCTGGGGATTGCTTGGCGGGCTGGCGGTCTGGTTGACGCTGACGTGGGTCAGTCGCCAGGAGCAGCGCTACCAGGCCGGGCTGGAGCAGGCATTGCGCGACCAGCAGCGCGCCTACAGTCAACTGGCGCTGCTCAGCGAGGTCAACCGGCGGATCGTCGACTCGGCGACCCTTGACGAAATTCTCGATGCGGCGCTCACCTTCCCGCGACGACTGGTTCCGGCGCGCGCCACTGCAGTACTGTTACTCGACACAACGGGAATCGTCGAGACGCGGGCGCACGGTGCGCCGACGGATGAGCTGACCCGTCTGCGCAAGACGTTACGTATTGCCGATCAAATGGCGAGCAGTCGCCACCCGCAGATGCTCGCAAGCGCCGATGGCGCCGATGTCTGTCTGGCGCTGCCGCTCCACGATGGTATGGCGCTGCTTGGGTGGATCGAATTGCACCTCGAGCGACCGATGACCATCGCACAGGACGAACTGGCGTTGCTGGAAACGATCACCAATGAGATCGCCGAGGCAATTGCAAGCGCGCGGCGCCGTTCGCGCGAAGAGCGGGCCATCTATCAACTGGAACGCGCCATCGCCGAGGAGCGCGCCCGCATTGCGCGTGATATTCACGATGGAATCGCCCAGAGCCTGGCATTTATGCGCATGCGCATCGATCTCTGGAATGAATGGATCGAGAGCGATCCGCAGCGCTTGCGCGCCGAATTGATGGAATTGAAAACGACGCTGCGCGAGCAGATCCGCGAGTTGCGCCGAGCGATTTTCGCACTGCGCCCGGTGCAATTCGACGAACTCGGTTTCGTTGGCGGGTTGCGCCGCTATATCGTCGAGTTCGCCGGTCAGCATAGTTGGGATATTCATGTCGATCTGTCGGGGACGCCATCGACGACGTCGCCGGAAGTCGAAGCGGTGGCGTTCCGTGTTGTGCAAGAGGCGCTGACGAATGTCGCTAAACATGCAGCGGCGACGCGGGTCGAGGTGTTGATTGGTCAGGCGGACGAAGGGCTGCAACTGATCGTCCGTGATGATGGTCAGGGGTTCGATCCAGGAGCACTTCCCGAAGCGCCAGGTCATGTTGGTCTGCGCCAGATGCGCGAACGCCTGGCGGCACTGCGAGGGCAATTGATTATCTTATCGCGTCCGGGCGCCGGCACGGAATTGCGCGCGTGGATACCGCTGCTGTCTATTGAACGTTGAACGTTGAACGTTCAACGTTGAACGTCAGACGCCGAAGGATGTAACCACAGAGACACAGAGGACACAGAAGTTGAAGGATGAAGAAGATTAAGCGTCGAGATTTTTGTTTCCTCGCCTTCGTTATTCGATGATTCACTATTGAGGACATGTATGAGTGACGATCTTATTCGTATTCTGCTTGCCGACGATCATCGCATGTTTCGCCAGGGGTTGCGCGAACTGCTGGAGCGCAAAGGCGGGTTCGTCATTGTCGGCGAGGCGTCGACCGGGCGTGAGGTGCTGACGCAGGTGGCAGCGCTGCAACCGGACATCGTGCTGCTCGACATTCAAATGCCGGAGATCGACGGCGTTGCGGTTGCACGGCAACTGGCGCAGGCGCATCCGGATGTCAAGGTCATCATGCTGACGATGTATCGCCAGGATCAGCATCTCTTCGAGGCGATCAAAGCCGGCGCTCGCGCATATCTGCTGAAGGATGCCGATGCTGATGAGTTGATCGATGTCATTGATCGGGTGCATCGTGGCGAAGCGGCGCTCGACCCCACTGTTACACTGCGGGTATTCGATGAATTTCGCCGCCTGAGCGTCGATCAGGACGCTGAACAATTGACGGAGCGCGAGCGCGATATCCTGACGCTCCTGGCTGAAGGGCACGACAATCGCACGATTGCGCAGCGTCTGTTTCTGTCAGAGAAGACCGTCGGCAACCGCCTGAGCGAAATCTTCCAGAAACTTGGCGTCAGCAACCGCACGCAGGCGGCGCTGGTGGCAGTGCAGCGCGGGCTGATCGCCCCGCCGAAAACGGACACGATGGAGCAATAGCCTACCGGAAAATCGCTACGCAGTATGCGGCTGGGGAGGCGAAGGCGCTGTCTGCGTCTACCTGACAAGCCTTTTCGGATAGGCTTTTACGGAGCGATCAACCAAAACCTAGACCATCAAGGACGTAAAGTGGCGGACGTTGGCTTCGACAGGCTCAGCCAACGTCCGCTGCAAGACGGTCAGCGAGGGCTTTCGCCCGTAGCGCCCCGGCGTCTCGCTGCGCGCCCTGGCAGTATGGTACGAATGACCGCGCATGAGCATTAGATGCCGTAGATGGCGCGCGTTATCGCAAAGTAGATCGGCAATCCCAGCGTCAGGTTGAACGGAAACGTAATCACCAGCGCGGCGGTCAGGTAGTAGCCGGGGTTGGCTTGCGGCAGCGCGATACGTACTGCGGCAGGCGCCGCAATGTACGATGCGCTGGCTGCCAGCACTCCAAGCACCATGCCGCCTCCCGGCGACAGGCCTACGAGATTGCCGAGCAGAATGCCGATGGCGCCATGCAGGATCGGCATGACAATGCCAAACCCGATCAGGAATCGTCCAGCTTTTGCCACGTCGCGAAACTGACGTGCAGCAACCATGCCCATCTCGAGCAAGAAGAACGTCAATGCGCCTTTGAACGGATCGACGAACAGCGGCGCCACCTGCGCAAATCCTTCCTTGCCCGCCGCTGCACCGATCACCAGGCCGCCGAACAGCAACAGGATGCTCTTGCCGGTCAATACTTCATGCAGCACACTGCGCCATGATCCGACCTGTCCAATTCGCATCCGCGCAATAACCAGTGCGACAATAATGCCCGGGATTTCCATCACAGCCACCAGCGCCGGCACAAACCCTTCATACAGCATTGGAATGCTTTCCAGAAACGTCAGACTGGCGCTGAACGTGACGGCTGATACCGAGCCGTAGTGCGCGGCAATGGCGGCTGAGTCGGCGACGTCGAATTTCCCCAGTTTGCGCAGGATGGCATAGCACCAGACCGGAATGGCAGCGCCGAAGAGGAGCGTCACCAGGATCGGCGCCCATAACTGCGCCAGTGGTGTGGCGGAGAGTTCTGCGCCGCCTTTCAACCCGATCGCCAGCAGCAAGTAGATCGAGAGAGCCGTGTACAATGCGTCGGGAAAGTGGAGATCGCTTCGCACCAGGGTCGCAACGATGCCGAGCAGGAATGCCAGCGCCATCGGCGAGAGCAAGTTGAGACGTATCAGTTCGAGAAAGTCCATAGCAGCGTTTCCTGTCGAAGAGCCTGTATCATCGGCGATCCGTCGTGCACGATGTGACAGGCTCAGGCGTCGTTCCTCATTATAGCGATGGCGTATACGCAATCAGTTCATTATGCACGATGTTACCGGATTACACGAACCGCTGATACCGGTTCTTACCGCCGTCCTGGCTACCCTTCCGCATCCTGATGGTCCTCTGCTTGATGTGGGATGCGGCACGGGCGCCAAAGCATCATTACTGCGCACGACGCTCGATTTAGAGTCTAGCCGGAAAAGTTCGCCGGGCAGGCGAAGGCAGTGCCTTCGCCTGCCCGGTCGCACTTCAGTCAGCGATTGTTCGGATAGGCTCTTAGCGGCGCCGCTCATCGGTCTGGATTGTGATGCAGCGGCATTGCGGGAAGCGGTGACGCGCGGTGAATTGCTGGCTATCGCCGCTGATGCGCACGCGCTGCCGCTGCGCTCGGCGTGCTGCGGCGCGGCTGTGTGCATCGCCACGCTGGGGTTACTGCGCGATCAGCGCGCGGCGCTGCGCGAACTGCGGCGTGTGGTGCGCCGTGGAGGATGGGCGCTAGTCGTAACGGCGACAACCGCCTGGGTTCCGTGGTCGGCTGATATGCGCAATTGGATGGCACGGCAGTGTGACCCGCCCGGATCATTGCTGTTGACAAATCCGGAAATGGCTGCCGATCTCGGTGCGCTGTTGCAGGAGAGCGGCTGGAACGAGGCGCGTACCGGAGCATTCGTGCTCGAAGCGAACGACGACTCCGGTCAACCGGTGTTGCCGCTGCTGACGCACGAGGCGGTGCAGCGCCATCTGACGCCCGCAAAAGGGCGCGAGTACGATGAACTCGTCGCACAAGCGGATCTTGAGATTCTCCCGTTGATACTGGCGGCAGTAGGCGTGTAATACTAATGCGCGGGCATTCGTACCATACCGCCGGGCCGCTGCGGGCGAAAGCCCGCGCTGAGCACGCGGTTCGACCATGCTCACCGCAAGTGGAAGCCCCGCCGGGGCTGCTGATGCCAGCGCGCAGTCTGCGTTCCACGGCATGCCTGCCGGTGTGCGTTGACCGTTGCGCCCTGCCCAACACGCGCGAATATCTTGTCTGACGGACCGTAAGTTAGTATGAGCATGCCGCTTCACACACAAAGGCGCGGAGACGGCAAACATTGGCCCTTTGCGCCTTCGTGTGCGGGTTTGCTCGGCATACAACGGCGCAGAGGCGCGACAAGCGGGGGACGTTTCTCTTTGAACCTGTGCGCCCTGGCGCAAGATGCCCATCCAGGCAGCCGCTTACCGGTGCTGACCTGTGGCATGTTCCGTCTTTCCATTGCTGCGGGACGGCAAAGCCGGCAGGGTTGAGGCAGCCTGGCGCCACGCCTGGATGCCCCAGATGACCAGCGCGGTCGCCGCTGCCTCGTCGAGGTTGCCGACAACCGGCAGAGCATCGGGAATCAGCTCAAGGACGCCAGCAGTCGGATTGATAAGGTAGATGACGCCAAGCGCCACGGCGCCAAACGCTATCAGACGACGCTGCCAGGGACGATTCATCGGAGACCTCTTCCTGATAGAAGCTGATTTTTACTGTCAAAATGACGTTGAGGGGGTACGAAAAGTTGCACGCTGAGCGCGTTCCTGTGATCGTTGTTGGGTAGGCGAAGGCAATGCCTTCGCCTACCCGGTCGCACTTCAGTCAGCGATGTTTCGGATAGGCTCTCTGTGCAGGAAGACCGCAGTGCTTCACTCACACTGACACCTGCCATTCACACACCCATGGTATACTGCCGCGTATGCCCGCACTTCCTGATACATTAGCCACCCGTCACGGGATCGTACCACTGCCCGCCTTTCTGCCGGATGCCACCTTCGGCACGGTGCGCGCCGCCGATGCCGGCGATGTGCGCACTGCCGGGATACGTGCGCTGGTAATGAATACGTTCCACCTCATGCAGAAACCGGGTTCGTCGACCATTCAGGCGCTCGGCGGGCTGCACGCAATGACCGGCTGGAACGGTCCGATCATGACCGATTCGGGCGGGTTTCAGGCGTACTCGATGATCCGCCAGAACCCGAAACAGGGGCGCATCACCGACCAGGGGATCGTGTTTCAGCCGGAAGGCGCCGGGCGCAAGTTTCAGTTGACGCCGGAGAAGTGTATTCAACTGCAACTGGCGTATGGCGCCGATATTGTGGTCTGCCTCGACGATTGTACCCACGTTGATGACTCGCCGATCGAGCAACGCGCCTCGGTGCGGCGGACTATCCGTTGGGCGTTGCGGTGCAAACAGGAGTTCGAGCGCCAAATGGCAATGCGCCGTCTTGGCGACCAACGACCGCTGCTCTTCGCCGTGGTGCAAGGGGGCGGCATTCCTGAACTGCGACGCGAATGCGCCGAGGCGCTGCTTGAGATCGGGTTCGACGGATACGGCTACGGCGGGTGGCCCCTCGACGCACAGGGGCGCCTGCTGACCGATATGCTGGCGCTCACCCGTGAACTTATCCCGTTGCATCTTCCGCTCCACGCGCTCGGCATCGGTCACCCGGAGTATGTGGCGACGTGCGCGCGCATGGGGTACCGCCTCTTCGACAGCGCTCTGCCGACACGCGACGCGCGCAACGGGCGACTCTACGCCTTCACCACCGATCCGCACGATCCGGGGTTTCGCCTGGATGACCGCTGGTTTCACTACGTGTATGTGGAAGACGACCGGTATATCAAAACCGATACGCCGGTTTCGCCCGGCTGCGATTGTTATACCTGCACCCGCTATTCCCTCGGCTATCTGCATCATCTGCAAGCCATCGGCGAGACCCTCTTCTATCGCCTGGCGACGATTCACAATCTCCGGTTTATGAGCATGCTGATGGGGCTGCTCCATAACAGACCGTCATCTGCGTCTGCGGAGCGCGAATGACACGATGCCGGCGATCACTCCTGCCAGGAAGAATGCACCCCCCAGCAAAAAGATGGCATTGGCGATTGACGAGTGGAACGCATAGCGCGCTGCCAGTTCCGGCGGCGGGTCCTGATAGGGAATCCCGGCGAAGATGACATTGTATACGCCACTTATCACGATCAGGACGACTCCAGTGCCGATCAGCAGCAGATGCCAGTATGATTTCATGGCACAACCTCGCTTGTGAGCATGATTCCTTGACCGTGATATAGAACAGTACACAAAGAAGAACGTCCAAAGGATGGACTCTTGCAGTCTTGCGTCCTCGACGCTGCTCCCGGCGAGCGAGCAAGCCGTTCGTGGCAGTTTTCGAGACTTCGACTCGCACCGCCTGCGCAGTCCTCATTGCGCCGCAACACCCCCCTGAAATGCCAGCAGCGCTCCACGGTATTTTCTTCTCTGTTCCTGCCTCTGTTGATATGCACGTCGCCAGAACACGCCCATGTTCACCCGTAACATTTTGCCGATTTCTGTGTTTCTGGATCGAATATCAGCGACACAACACCTGTAAGCAGAGGAGGAGTATCAATGATTTTCGTCGAGGTGATTGGTCACGCAGCAGCAGCACTTGCGTTTGCTTTCCTGACAGGGTTCGTCATTATGCGCCGTCGAAAACTGGCGCGAACACTGTCCCGGAATGCGACCATCGCCTATCGGGCGATTCTTATCGTAAGCAGCACCGTGGCGCTCATCCACGCATACTATGCCGTTGACAGCGCCTTGTTCGGCAATGCCCTCTCTCCGTCCGATCCGTTGTATGTCGCGCTCCATTCGCCTGCGCTGATTGCGTTGAGTGTTGTTTTGCTGTTTCTGGTCAGCGTCAAACTGGCTGCCGAACGCAGTCCGCGTCCGCGCCGCATTCTGGCAATCGGCGCCCATCCCGATGACCTGGAGATCGCCTGTGGCGCGACGCTGGCAAAGATGCGCGATGCCGGTCACGATGTCTATGCGGTGGTACTGACATGCGGCGAGGCAGGCGGCGATCCGGCGACGCGCCTGTACGAAGCGCATCACGGCGCCTCCTTTCTCGATGTCAATGAAGTGGAAGTGCTCAATTTCAACGATACCGCACTGGCGGAACAGGTCAATGAAATTACGCGCGCCATCGAATCGCGCATTCGAGATTATAAACCTGACGTCATTCTGACCCACTCGGCGCACGACCAGCATCAGGATCACCTCGCCGTTCATCAGGCGACGCTTCGCGCTGCGCGGAATCACAGCGCCATCCTGTGCTACGAAAGCCCGTCGGTCACGCGCGATTTCCAGCCGACGTTCTTCGTCGATGTCGATGGGTATCTTGATGTGAAGATCGAGAGTATTCGCACCCACGCCGATCAGCGCGGCAAGCCGTATGTCAGCCCGGAACGGGTGCGTGGGATTGCCGTGTTCCGTGGCGGACAAGCCAAAACGCGCTACGCTGAAGGGTTCGAGGTCGTTCGAGCGCTTGCGTCGGCACTGGGAGATATATGATGATAACCATACTGGTCACGGGTGTTGGCGGTCCTGCCGGGCAAAGCCTGGCGCGCCAGTTGATCGAGCGCGGCTATCGGGTCGCTGGCACAGATATGCGGTCCATCGACCTACCCGGTGTGATGGTGTATCGCGTGCCAGCCGCCAGTGATCCGGCATTCGTCGCAACTTTGCGCGCGGTAACGATGGAAAGCGGCGCTGCACTGGTCATCCCGACGGTCAGCGAGGAATTGCCCATCCTGGCGCGCGAAAAGGATTGGCCCGCCCCGATGGCGCTGGCGCCGTGTGAGGGGGTGATGCTGGCGAACGATAAATGGCTGACCTGGCAGCGTCTCGCCGAGTGCGGGATTGCCGTCCCCCGCGCCATGTTGCCAGCGCACATCCAGAGCGCCGAACACGTCGCGCAGACGATTGGCTGGCCCTGCCTCGCCAAACCGCGTGTTGGACGCGGCGGACGCAATGTACTCTTGTATCAAGAGACCGACTTCGATGCGCTGCGTGCGCTCGATGGTCACGTCATCCTTCAGGAGTTCATTCCGGGGGCGGAGTATGCACCAAATGTGTACATCCGTCGCAGCGGTCCCGACATTGTTGTGCCGTTGCGCAAGACTGCGCTCAAGCAGGGTGTGGTCGGCAATGCGGTGAGCGTCGTTCATGAAGACGCACCTGATGTAGCAGCGCTCGCATGTGCTGCGGCTCGTGCGCTGGGTCTCTTCGGCGCGCTCGACATCGATATTCGCCGTCGCGACGATGGCACGCCTGTGGTGCTGGAGATCAATGCACGTTTTGGCGCCAATAGCGCGTATGCGCCAGAAGTCCTGAGCGCATTGCTCGAGGAGATCGGTTTACCGCAAGGAAGAGCGTGACTCTGCCCGCCTTTCCCTGACGCCAGGGGGCAGGGTTCTCTCAAGGGGAGATTGTTCTGGCACGCCCGTTTGTTGCATCGCTCACTTTCGGCATTGGGACGCCGGTGCAGGCGCGGTTCGGCAGGCTCACCGCAAGGGGCGCCGCCTTGCCCGAAAATCCCCTCTCCCGCAGTGCGAGAGAGCGGCAGGGGAAAGGGCGAAGCAGGGCGTGGGGATGAGGAGTACGATGATAGACATTCTGAGTCTGGTGTTCATTATCCTGAGCATCCCGCTTTTGTGGAGTGGGCTGCTGAATCTATGCTACATTCCGCTCTCGCTGGTGTTCGAACTGCGGCGGTTGCGCCGGCGGCCGCAACCGGACGAAACGACGCCGATGGTTTCGATTGTTGTGCCCGCTTACAACGAAGGGCGTGTCATCGTTGCCTGCGTCGAGTCCATCCTGGCTTGCTCTTACCCAAACAAAGAGATCATTCTGGTGAATGATGGTTCCACCGATGATACGCTTTCACATATGCGGCGTTTCAGCAATCGGAAGAATGTCATCATTGTGGACAAGCCCAACGGCGGCAAGGCTTCGGCGCTGAACGCCGGTCTTGCGCACGCGCGTGGCGAGTTTGTCTTCTGCGTTGATGCCGATGGCATCTTTACCGAAGATACCATTCCTGCGATGCTGCGCGCGTTTGACAGCCCCTACGTCGGCGCGGTATGCGGCAGCGACGCACCGGTTAATCTGGATCGTCCGCAAACGCATCTGGCAGCCATTCAAACCCATGTCGGCACCGGCTTTGTGCGTCGGGCGTTGGCGCTCATTGGGTGTCTGCCGATTGTATCGGGCAACATCGGCGCATTCCGTCGCAGCGCACTCGTGAGAACCGGCGGGTTTCGCCATGGGTTGCTTGGCGAAGACCTCGAACTGACCTGGCGAATGCATCGCGCCGGATACGATGTGCAGTTTGCGCCAGATGCGCTGGTGCTGGCAGAAGTTCCCTCCACGATACGCGGTTTGTGGAAGCAGCGTGTGCGTTGGGCGCGCGGCTTTGTGCAAACGGCCTGGCTACACCGTGATATGATCGGCAACCCGCGTTTTGGTCCGATCGGTCCGTTTCTGGCGCTCAATTTCTTCAATATGGTCGTGGTTCCCACTCTTCAGTTGAGTGCGCTGGCATCGCTGCTTGCGCTCCTGCTGAGCGGCGCTGCTCCGGTCGGATGGACGCCGCTCGGCATCCTGGTCTGGGTCGGGTTGTTCCAGACATTCGCCATCGCTTTGTTTGCGCTCGTGCTCGACCGCGCCTGGCATCACGCGCACTACCTGTACGCGGTCATTTTCTGGTTGCCCTATTCGTTCCTGCTCAGCCTCGCCATGATGCGCGCGATCTATCTCGAACTGCGCCGCGCCGAGCAGCGCTGGAACAAACTTGAGCGCGTCGGCATCGGCAGACCAATCGCTGCTGCACCCGGCGGCAGGATGACGCAAC
Organism: Roseiflexus sp.; assembly: GCF_057785375.1. Taxonomy (NCBI): domain Bacteria; kingdom Bacillati; phylum Chloroflexota; class Chloroflexia; order Chloroflexales; family Roseiflexaceae; genus Roseiflexus; species Roseiflexus sp. The sequence goes on along the minus strand of NZ_JBYNRX010000058.1, from coordinate 49,397 downwards.
GTCTCGAACCGCTGTCGGGAGCACACACAATGGCGCTTCGATCAATGAGACTGGAGGTTTGGATGGCATATGCCCGGCATCTGGCGCTGCATGGTTCGTCGCAGGCGAGCAAAGCGCTGAGCATGGTTATCGAGAGGGTGCGACGCTACCGGAGCAGGATATGAGATCTCTTTTGATTGCACTGGTCCTGACAACCATGCCGCTCGCATCCTGCCTGCCAGAGGCATTAGCATGTTCCGACACGACTGAACCATCGCCGGTTACGGTCTCGTTGCCCGCATCGGCGACATCGCCGATCCGTGCCATCAGTCTCGATCTCTCCGATCTGGCGCAATCATCAGCAGAACTGAACCGACTCGAACGGCGGATGCAGCATGCTGGCGTCAATATGGTCGGTCTCAGCGCCGGGCGCATCGATTGGACCGGCTTTCGCTGGAGCGGCAGAGAGGAACGCTGGTCTGCCGGGGTGCGTGAGCGTGAACGCGATTTGCTGGCGGATGCGACACTGCGCTTTGGTCGCTGGGCGCACATTTCGGCGATTGTCGATGTCTTTGCGCCGCGTTATCTGCAAGCACGGCCTTCGCAACGCGCGCTCGACGCCGCCGGTCGCCCTGTTCCATACCAGGCAAGCACGCACGCCCTCGTCAATGGCGCCTTCGGTAACGAGCTGATTGCCATGATCGACTATATTGCCCGTCACTACGACGTGGATTCCATCTCGCTGACCGAGTTGTTCTACTATCAGGAGGGGTATGGCGCCGACGATCTGGCGTTGTACCGGGCGCACAGCGGTTGGCGCGACTGGCCCCGCACCTCGCGTGGTTTGATCGACGTCGACCACCCCACCATTGGTGCGTGGCGTTCGGCAATGGTTGCCCGCTTCGTCGAACGCGCGGCGCGCGTTGCGCATACCCACGGGAAGCAACTCTTCGTCGATGTGCGGATTGATTGGGATGCGCCACAGAACGAGGGACAGCGCAGCGGACACGATTATGCACTGCTTTTGCAGCACGCCGATCGTCTGGTGCTCTGGAATTACTTCGGTCTGAATGGGGCATCGCCGGAGTACACCCGCGACATTGCGCGGTATGTCCAGCGCTATGGCGCAAACCGGATCATCATTTCATACGGCTTGTGGGCCGATCGCGGCGTCGCAGTGCGCGCGACAGACCTGCAACGCGCCATGATCGCCGGGCAGGAGGGCAACCTGCCGCATGCCTGGATTACTCCGGTCCGGCTGATGAACGACGATCACTGGCAAGCGATCACGTCGGTATGGCAGAATGCAGCGCAGCGCCCGCCACCGGCTACACCACCACGATAAGCGCCAGATCATTGACGTTGGTCTGCGTGGGACCCGGTCGCAGGAGATCATCCAGCGCCGCGAAGAACGGATAACTGTCATTGCGCGCCAGCGCTGCGGTTGCATCGATTCCCAGCGCCGCCGCGCGCGGGATCGTCGCATCGCTGACCACCGCGCCGGCGGCGTCGGTTGGTCCATCGCCGCCGTCGGTCGCCAGTGCGACGAGGAGCGCGCCCGGCGCACCGGCAAGGTCGGCGGCTGCGGCGAGCGCCAGTTCCTGATTGCGCCCGCCACGACCGTCGCCCCGTAGCGTGACGGTTGTTTCACCGCCAGCGATCACGCATGCCGGGCGTGGGATTGGCTGATTGCTGACCGCAATCTCGCGGGCGATGGCAGCCAGCACACGCCCGACGACTCGCGCTTCGCCCTGCAGGAAGGTGGTCAACAGCAGGGTGTTGAACCCTTCGTTGCGCGCGGTTGTCAGCGCCGCTTCGACTGCCAGGCGGTTGCTGCCGATGATCAGGTTGTGGACCCGCGCCAGCGCCGGATCGCCCGGCTTTGGCGTTTCGGCGATCTCGCCGCGCGCACCGCGCTGCAATCGATCCAGAATGGCAGCCGGCGCCTGATCGGTTACACCGTACCGTCCGAGCACGCCAAGTGCATCAGCGAACGTGGTCGGATCGGCGACGGTGGGACCGGAAGCGATCACGTCGAGCGGATCGCCGACAACATCGGATAGAATGAGGGTGGCGACGGGGGACGGCGCTGCCAGGTGTGCAAGCCCGCCGCCTTTCAGGATGTCGAGATGGCGGCGCAGCGTGTTGATCTCATTGATCGATGCGCCGCATGCCAGCAACAATGTGGTCAGGCGTCGCAGGTCATCGAGCGTGATCCCCGGTGCAGGGCGCGTGAGCAGCGCCGATCCGCCGCCGGAAATCAGCGCCAGCACCAGGTCGCGTTCGCCGGTGTGATGCAGCAGATCGGCAATCTGTTCGCCGGCGGCGACCCCGCGCGCGTCGGGAATTGGATGCCCGGCTTCGAGCACCTCGACGCGCGGACGTAATGCCGCCATGTGTTCGGCGGCGATATGGCCTTCCTTGACGACGACCACGCCGCCGGTCAGTCGCTCGCCAAGGATGTCGGCGACAGCGGCAGCCATTGGCGCACCTGCTTTGCCCGCCCCAACGATCCAGATGCGGTCGAACGTGCGAAGATCGTACACCGCATCGCCGATGTGGAGGCATTCGCCAGTGCGCCGCAAGCAGCGACGCACGGCGGCGCCCGGCTCGACGGCGGCGACGGCAGCGGCGAGGATGCGCGTCACAGCGGCGCCGTGCGGCAGAGCGCGAAGCGTGCCGGTCAGGAATGATTCCGGGTTCATGCCGCGTCCACCAGCGCCTCGAAGCGGTCAATATCGTTCCGGATAACTTCGAGGCTAGCGCGCCAGAACGCCGGCGCGCGCAGATCGAACCCCAACTGCGCCGCCAGTTCGATGGGGCTTGCCAGCCCGGTCGAAGCCAGCAGGTCGTCGTAACGCGCCTGAAACGCTGCGGGGGCGCGCTGGTACTCGGCATACAACCCCAAACCAAACAGCAGTCCGAACATGTAGGGATAATTGTAGTAGGAAAACCCGCTGCTGTAGTAGTGTCCCTTGACCGCCCACATGAAGGGGTGCAGCGTCTGCTCGTCGATCACGTCGCCATACGTCTGTTTTTGCGCATCGGTCATCAAGGCGCACAGTTCCGACACCGAAAGATCGCGTGCTGCGCGCTGCTCGAAGAGCGCCGTTTCAAACAAGAAGCGCGACGTGATATCAACAACCACCTGACAGGCGCCGCTGAGAAACGCCTCGAGAATTTCGAGCGTCTCATCGCGGCTTGCGTCCTGCAGGGCTGCATTGCGCACAATCGTCTCGCAAAAGATGCTCGCCGTTTCCGCCAGCGTCATCGGCGTGTCGCGATTGAGCATTGGATGCTGCGCCAGGTTCAGGTTGTGGTAGCCGTGCCCGAGTTCGTGCGCCAGCGTGAACATGCTATCCGCCGTGGCGTCGTGGTTCACCAGGATGCGTGACTCATCGCGCCGCAGCGACATGCAGAAGGCGCCGCCAACCTTTCCGGCGCGTGGTTCGGCGTCGATCCAGTGTTCGCGGAACGCTCGTGCGGCAAACGCACCCAGGCGCGGTGAGTAGCGCGCAAATTGGGTGACGATAAATGCCTCGGCGTCGCTGAACTGCCAGCTTCGCCCACTGCTGCCAACCGGCGCGAAGAGATCATACCAGGCGAGACGTTCAACGCCGAGCAACCGCGCTTTAGCGCGCAGATACCGCTGAAAATCGGGGAAGAACTCGCGCGCGGCGGTCATCATCGCATCGAGCGTGGCGCGGTCGATGCCATTGTCGAACAGTGAGGCGTCCAGGGGGGATGCCCAGCGCCGGCGATGACCAAGCGCCAGGACCTGCCCTTTGATGCTGTTGAGCGCCGTTGCAATCGGCAGGGCTGCGCGTTCCCAGGCGGCAAGTTCGGCTTCGTGCGCGCGTCGCCGCACCTCGCGATCCGGGTCGCGCGCCAGATTGCGCACCTGGCTCATCGGCAGTTCGATCACCTGCCCATCACGCTCAATCGGGACCATAATTTGCGACGTCAGATTCTGGTACAGGCGCGCCCAGGCAATCCCGCCCGACAGATCGAGTTCTGCTGCAAGTTCTTCTTCCGCCGGCGACATCAGGTGACGGGCTTCTTCGGCGGCACGTCGCACCATGTAGGCATGGTCGCGTGCAACGGTCGAACGCCGGATCAGTGTCTCGATATTCAGTCCGCCAATCCATGCCGTTAATCGTTTCAACAGTTTTGTCAGTTTGACATTGTCCTGCATCAACAGGCTGAGCGTCGCCTGCGCCTGCTCGTTGCGCGAGTCAGTCGCAACAAAACCGTAGACATAGGCATGCAGCGTAGCAAAGCGTTCCAGCAGATCATTCAACGATGTGATAACGGTATCGAACGCTGCAATAGCAGCGTCATCCGTCGCCTGGTCGTCACGGCGATCAATGCCCAGGCGATCAAACAGCGCGGCGACATCGTCGAACCCCTGGCGTACCGCGGTCAGATCGCGGTTGAACTCCGGTGAGTCGAGCGAAGGGTAGACAACGGTCATATCCCAGTGGGGAAGGGTTTCACTTACAGACGTGGTCATCGGTCATTCCTCTGGCATTCAACGACATGTCCAGCAGCGGAAGATGATAAAGAACATGGTACCGCATCATCGGCAAAATATCGAATCGCTGTCATCTAGGGATCGGGGAGCAGGAAGTAGGGAGTAGCGTTCCAGGGGATCATTCATAACGCCTGCGCTCCCAGGCGATGTGGACGCCGACTGTTTCACACGCGGTTCAGCAAACGACGGATGCGCCGCAGGCGTGTTCCAGATACCGCAGGCGGCGGAAGGTTTGGAAAACCGCGAGGCTCCGACTCACCATCGCATCGGATGGCGCGGACTGCAAGGCTGCAACGATCTGCTGCGTCGCCTGGTTCAGACAGGCGTCCAGTTGATCGGCAGGCGCGCCGTGCGCGCGCAGGCGGCGAAATTCGGGTTCCCACGGCACACTGCACACATTGCGCGCGACGACCCCAATAATATCGGGGACGATGGCATTATGACGCAACCAGTCCAGCCCGAGGCAGAAAGTGACCGATGCACACGGCGCTCGTTCGATTGCCAGTTTCAACATTTCTGCTTCGTGACCAATTGCAAGGGTCAGCAGCGCACTATCATCCGGTTGCAGCGCATCGGCGCAACGCACCGGAACCTGCAACAATCCTGCCAGCACACGCGCCAGCGGTTCAGCCAGGCGATCAATCGGAACAACGCAGGTCAGGCGCCAGTGTTGCAATCGGGCAAGGTGCATGAGGCGATGAAGGCTCATGGCAATGTCGGGGTAGGTGAAGTGGAAGTCGGAGAACTCCTCGGGCCTGTTTCCGTCGTCGTGGGTCGATCCAAGATAGGCAGCGCCTTGTTCGGCGTAGAAACGCTCTCTGAACGAATGGACGACGCCGATTTCACGGTGGCGCTCGACCGCCTCAACGTACATCTGGATGCGAAGCCGGTCGATGTCGTGCGTGGCGTGAAGCAGAGCAATATGCAATGCCGTCTCCGCGTCGTCGTATGCGCCGAGGCGCAAGTGGCAGCGACCAATCAGCAGATGGAGGTTACTATCGTTTGGATAGCGCTGGCGGGTGATCTGAAGATGGTAGAGCGCCGCGTAGTCATCACCGTGCAGGAAATGCGCCAGCCCGAGTTGATAGTGCACCGCAGGGTCTTCGGCATCGAAGATCAGGCACTGCAGAAGCGCGTTGATGGCTTCGTCATATCTGCCGAGTTCGATAAGGATGCTGCCGATGTTGAAATACGCCAGAAATCCGCCTTCCAGGTTTGCGACGATACGAAACTCTTCCGCTGCCTTTGCCAGCAGACCGTGCCGATGGTAGTAATTACCAAGCGCATCGTGCGCCTCTGCGAGATGCGGGTTATGCTCCAATGCACGCCGATATTCTTCCACCGCCTCTTCAACGCGGTTCGCCTGTTCGAGCACCAGGCCGCGCTGAAAATGCACAATCGCCTCGTCGTAGTGCGGCTCGCCGAGCATAGCCGGTTCTCCTTCAATGTGGGCCGCGCAGGGATGGATGGCTTCTCATCAACTTCTCAGAATTATAGCATATGGGAACCGGCTTGCGGGAATTGAGAACCGAGAACCAAGAACCAAGAACCGAGAACCGAGAACCAAGAACCGAGAACCAAGAACCAAGAACCAAGAACCAAGAACCGAGAACCGAGAACCAAGAACCGAGAACCGAGAACCAAGAACTAAGAACTATGTCGCTCGTTGCAGAACTTTGTTATACTTGACAGGCATGATGCCTTTGTCCTGTGCAGGGCGTCTCGAACGGCAACAGGAAAATATCCGGCATCGTCCATAAGCGATGCTTGTGCGCATCCGTTGCACAACAGAAGCGGAATCGATCATCGCGCCGGTTTCCGGTATCGACGAGACCTGGCGGAACGTGTAGCGACCACCTGGCGGGTCGTCAAAGGAGTAGTCTATGGCGGGCGAGGTTACTATTCGCGCGTCGCTGGCGCGCCCGTATCTGGCAGCAGCGGCAACGCCGCAGGTTGCATATCTGCTGCTTGAAGTCATGCCTGGTCAGGTGATGACGCAGGTGCGAGCGCCGGTGAATGTCTGCTTTGTTATCGACCGAAGCGGCTCCATGAAAGGCGAAAAGATTGACCGGGTGCGGCGGGCGACGATTCGCGCCATCGAAATGCTCGATGCGCAGGATGTCGTCTCAGTCGTTATCTTCGATCATCGCACCGAAGTCCTGATCCCTGCCACGCCGGTCACGCAACATGCTGAACTGGTTGACCGCATCAACCGTGTGCGCGATAGCGGCGGCACCCGGATCGCGCCCGCTGTCGAGGCGGGGCTGCGTGAGATCGATAAAGGACCGCCACAAACGGTGCGCCGTCTCATTTTGCTGACCGACGGCCAGACCGAGAACGAGTCGGACTGCCTGCGACGCGCTGAGGATGCCGGGCGGCGCAATGTGCCGATCACGGCGCTTGGCGTCGGCAAGGACTGGAACGAGGATCTGTTGATCGAGATGGCAAACCGCTCAGGCGGCGCCGCCGACTACATTGATCGACCGGAAAAGATCGTTGATTACTTCCAGAGCACCATCCAGCGCGCACAGGCGACGACGGTGCAAAACGCAAACCTGACGCTCCGGTTTGTGCAGGGGGTGTTACCGCGCGCTGTGTGGCAGGTCTATCCGCTTATTACCAACCTCGGTTACCGCCCGATCTCCGACCGCGATGTGAGTGTGCCGCTTGGTGAACTGGAAACCGGCAGCGGACGCACGCTGCTCGTCGAAGTGCTGATCGAACCGCGACCAGCCGGGGAGTATCGTATCGCCCAGGCAGAGGTGAGCTACGACATTCCGCTGCTGAGTCTGTCCGGTGAGAAGAGTCGTACTGACATCATGCTCACCTTTACGACGGACGCCGGGCTTGCCGCTCAGGTGAATGCCACCGTGATGAACATCGTTGAAAAAGTCAGCGCCTTCAAACTGCAAACGCGTGCATTGCAGGACCTCGCCGCCGGTGACGTCGCGGGAGCGACCCAAAAACTGCAAAGCGCCGTGACCCGGCTGCTCAACCAGGGCGAAGTCGATCTGGCGCAAACGATGCAGCGTGAGATTCAGCACTTGCAACAGACCGGCAAACTCTCCAGCGAGGGGCAGAAGACGATCAAGTTCGGCGTGCAAAAGACCGTGCGACTGAGTGACATCAAACAGGAAGAGTAGAGGTCAGGGGTTGCAGATCAGTTCAGTGGATGCGTGGCGTCACGCCGGTTCACCCATCCCGCAGCATTGGCCATAGCACCGATTCCGGGCGTCCTGTGGTACAATTGGCGCAGGAATGCGGTTCCCCCTGCAAGGAGCGCATGTACAGCGCCATATGTCTGATCTGCTCGCACCGGAAACGATTATCCACGGCGCTCATGCCGAATATCGCATCATCTCACTGATAGGTCGCGGCGGGATGGGGGCGGTTTACCGCGCGCTGCGCCTGGCGGACTCGACGATCTGGGCGTTGAAGGAGATGCGTCCGGCGGAAGACCTGCCGACCGCAGAACTCGAAGAGAATCGCCGACTCTTTCTGCAGGAAGCCGAACTCCTCAGCAAACTCAGCCATCCGGGGTTGCCGGTCGTCGCGGAACTCTTCGAGTATCAGGGGCGCCCGGTGATGATCATGGAGTTCGTTGCGGGGCAGACGCTCGAGCACCGCATCCGCGACGCCAATGCGCCACTGCTCGAACAACAGGTGGTCGGCTACGGTATTCAACTGGCGCGCATTCTGCATTACCTCCATACGCGCACGCCGCCGATCATCTACCGCGACTTGAAGCCGTCAAACGTCATGCTGACTCCAGAAGGGGTGCTGAAACTGATCGATTTCGGTGTTGCACGCACGTACAAAGTGCGCAAGGCGAAGGATACGATTGCGATGGGGTCGGCGGGCTACGCGCCACCGGAACAGTATGGCAAAGGGCAAACCGATGCACGCTCCGATGTGTACGCGCTTGGCGCCACATTGCTCCACCTGCTGACCAATCTGCCGCCGATTCCGCTGCAAACGCCCGCCAAGGGGAGCATTCGCAAACTCAATCCATCTGTTGATGCGCGCACCGAAGAGACGATCATCAAAGCGATGAACCTCGAACCATCAAAGCGGTTCAGCAGCGCGCTGGAATTCGAGCAGGCGCTCCATCGCTGCCTCGACACGCCGTTTGTCGATCCCGTCCCGCGCGCCACCCCGCCGCCGCCGATCATTCCGCCGGTCGTCGCGCGCCCACCGGTCGAGACGATCTTGCAGGCGCCCATCGCGCCGGTCGCCCCTCCCATCCCGCCCCCCACGGCGCCGGTCGGCGCCATGCCCGAGGGCCATACATGCGCACGATGCGGGCGGATCAACAAGCCCAGTGCGCGCTTCTGCGCCGGTTGCGGCGCGCCGCTCAGCGCCGCTCTGGCTGTACCGCGTCTGATCGTCGCCTCGCCGCGCAGCACCTTCGAGCAAAAGATCGAACGCACACCGCTGCGGATCGGCCGCCGTGACCCGCGCCAGCATCACTATCCAGAACTCGACCTGGCCGAGCACGACCGCGGCATCGCGTCGCGCCATCACGCGATGATCGAACGCAATGGCGATTACTACACCTTGACCGACCTGGGTTCGACCAATGGCACGCTTGTGAATGGGACGCCGTTGCCGCCGCACCAGAAACATCGCCTGCGTTCCGGCGACCGGATCAAGATCGGCGAAGTGGAAATCGAGTTTCGTTGGGGATAGATTATGGGAAAGACACCACGCTTCGACACGCTCAGCGCACCGCGTGTGCTCATTCTGCGCGCCGCCGGCATCAACCGCGACAATGATGCTGCGCTGGCAATCGAACTTGCGGGCGGGCGCCCGGAGATAATCCATATCAACCGGCTCATTGCCGGTGAGCGACGCCTCATGGACTATGCGATGCTGGTTATTCCTGGGGGATTTTCGTATGGCGATCACCTGGGCGCAGGAAAACTTCTGGCGATCGATCTGACCCATTGCCTCGGCGATCAGATGATGCGCTTCATCGCTGACGGTCGCCCGGTGATCGGCATCTGCAACGGCTTTCAGGCGCTGGTGAAGGCCGGCATTCTTCCCGGCGCGCGGCTCGATAAGGTAACGCTCACCGATAACGCCTCCGGTCGCTTCGAGTGCCGTTGGGTGCATCTGGCTGCCGACCCAACCAGCGTGTGCGTTTTCACCCGGGGCATCGAGCGCCCGATTGAGGTGCCGGTCGCGCATGGCGAAGGGCGCTTCGTGGCGCGCAATGCAGCCACTCTCGCCGCGCTGCGCACCGCCGGTCTGGTGGCGCTGCGCTACGTCGCCGCCGATGGCGGGCTGCCTGCGTACCCGGAGAATCCGAACGGCTCGATGGATCACATCGCCGGAATCTGCAACCCCGGCGGCAATGTGCTGGGCTTGATGCCCCACCCGGAGAACGCGGCGCTGCCCTACCAGCATCCGCGCTGGACGCGCGAGCCGCTGCGAAACGAAGGAGACGGGTTGATCATCTTTCGGAACGCGATCCGGTATGCGCAAGGGATGTGATCGCGGGAAGGCGCGAGGCGCGAGGCGCGAGGCGAGGGGCAAGAGGCGAGGGGCAAGGGGCAAGAGGCGAGGGGCGAGGGGCAAGAGGCGAGGGGCGAGGGGCGAGGGGCAAGAGGCAAGAGCTCAGAGGGTCGAGCGGAGAGATGATATCTGTCCAGTCTTATGCCGCTAGCGCTGGCTCGTAGTGGAGTACAATTGTTCCGTACGGAGCGCAAGCATAGCATAGGTTCGCCCGTGACCATCACTGAATTCCACCTCAAAGACCCCAGGCGCCAGTTCTTCAACGATGGTTCCGACCTGCCCCCGGCGCAGCCTGCGATCTGGAAGGTCTTCGAGCAGCGCCACGACATCAAGCACATGCGGGGTATCATGCGTCATCTTTTTTTCTCCTTCGCATTGCCCGTCTCGAGTTTATGACAGCACTCACCGAAACCACTTCCGCTGCGCTTCCTCGAAGAATCCCTCGGCGCGCAGGGCGTCGAGCGCCTGATTGACGGCGTCGTGCAGGCGATATGCTTCCGGCGCAACCGCGATCACATACGGCTCGAAGGTCAGCGCCTGCGCGATACGCACCTCCGGCGCGCGCGCCATAGCTATCAACGCCGCCGGATGATCGACGATCACAGCGTCTACTTCGCCGCGCTGCAACGCCATCAGCGCCTCGTCGGGAGCGTCGTACTCGGAGCGCAGCGTAAACGTCGCGCCCTCCATCAGGCGACGCCGCGCCAGCGTATCGGCGTCGGAACCGAGCGCTACACCCACGACGCGACCGGCGAGGTCCGCTTCCGAGGCAATGGATGCATCCGAGCGGACCACCAGCATCTGTCCGGCATTGAAGTAGAACTGCGAGAAACGCGCACGCCAGCCGAGTTCCGGCGCGTAAGGCAGTGCAGAGATCGCCACATCAGCGCGCCGCGCCGCCAAATCGTCGTAGATCGAATCGAGACCGCTGGGGACGAATTCCACCTGAACACCAAGGTGCGATGCAATCCCATGCGCCAGATCGATGTCGTATCCGGCAGGTTGCCCATCCTCAATCCAGGTGAATGGGTAAAAGCCAAGATCGACTGCAACCCGCAAGGTACGGCGCTGCTGCACCCCCGCCCACACCGGGTCGAGTCCCTGCCCGGCGACGCTCAACCCCATTTGTGCACTTGCCGCCAGCGCGGCATACCCGATGATAATCAGCAATGCCGCCACATCGAGCCAGCGCCTTCCGGCTTGCTGCCGCCATCGCATCCGCAGCGCCTCTCTCATCGTATCTTCATACAGATGGCTTGATCACCAGTCTATATTCAAGTATACTTTAATCAATCTCGATAGCAACCCTTCATGCCTGCGGTTTTTTCTCCCGGCAACTCTACCTAATTCATGCATCATACAGATCGACGACATCGACTATTGGATGAGTGTCAGTTTCAGTGAATGTGGTGATACCTATGCAGGACCCGCGTCATATGTCGCAACCCCCGGTTCAGCAAACAATACCTCCGCCGCCATACCCTGTCCAGTCGCCGTATCCATACTACACGCCTCCGCCACGGGTTGGCGCTGCCGGTCGTTTTGCCCGGTTAATGCGCCTGCTCCTGCGACGTGTGCTGTACAACCTGGTGCTGCTGGGGCGCGCCATGCGACCCTTTGCCTTGACGCTGGCGGTCGCCTTTGTGCTGTTGGGTGTCATCGGCTGGATGGGCTGGCAACTGTGGGGACCAAAGCCGGACGGGCCGACCTTCACCCGCGCCGACTCCATTCCCCCGGCGCCGGCTGTGCTCAACTATCTACAAGGGCGCAAGACCTTCGACGCCGATATGATGTGGGACTCGTTCAGTGCCGAGTATCAGACATCGCGCCTCAACGCCGGCGCCTCGAAAGCAACCCTGCAATCGCAAGCCAATATCGAGAAGAACATGGGTCTGACGTATAACCGCTACGATTACATCGGCGGCATCCCGCTCGATGATGGCGGCGCGATGTATTTCTACGCAGTACAGGTGTCGCTCCAGAGCCAGAGCGCCAAAGTGCCGATGGTCATCACTGCCAACCCGGATGGCAAGATTATCAATATCATCTCGCCGCTTGATCGGCTGTCGCAGAATAACTGATCCGCCTTCACGTCTGGTGTGAGTGGCGCACACGCGCCCAAGATGAGGAGTTGAAGCATGGCTCTCGAACCATACCGCCCCAGCGTCGACCCGCGCTATCGCGATGAACTTGATCGTGAACTCGATCAGAAGATTGATCAGGCGTTCCATCGCTGGCCCTGGAAGGTGCGACGCTTCATCTGGCGCGTGTTGATTGCTGTCGCCGCCGTCTGGCTGGTGGTCAATCTGGCGCCGCGCGCCTTCGAGTTCGTGATGACAAACGATATGGGGGCCGCAATCATTCAAGTGTTGCTGATCGGCGCCTATCTGTTCTTCTTCATCGGCTTCCAGTTCTTCCTGATGTTCTACTTCATGGGGCGAACCCGTATCTACTGGCTCAAGCCGGGTGAAACGGGCATTGGCTTCAAGGATTACAAAGGCAACCCGGAAGTCCTGGAAGCGGCGCGCCGGATTGTGACCCTGCTCAAGGGAGCGAAAGAATTCAAGGAAATGGGCGGCGAAGTCACCCGTGGCGTGCTCCTGATCGGACCGCCAGGAACCGGGAAAAGCTATATGGCGCAGGCAGTGGCGACTGAAGCAGGCGTCCCGTTTGGCTACCTGAGCGCTCCATCGCTGACATCCGCCTGGATGGGTATGGGCAACATGAAGGTCATGCTGCTCTACCGCAAAGCGCGCAAATTGGCGCGTGAGTATGGCGCCTGCATTCTCTTCATCGATGAAATCGACGCGATCGGCATGGCGCGCAGCTCCAACCTTGCCGGTCAGGGCGCGATGGGGATGTCTCCTGACCCGAACCATGGCGGGCGCGCCAATGTGGTGATGGGCATGGGCATGGGCATGGGCGCTGGAAGCGGTCTGCTCAATGAGTTGCTCATCCAGATGGACCCGCCGCCCCACGAGCAGTCGCTGAGCGGAAAAATCCTGCGCTTCTTCGGTCTGCGCCGCAAGAAGGCGGAAATGCCGCCGGTGCTGACGATGGCGGCGACCAACCTGGCGGAAACGCTTGACGCCGCGCTGCTGCGACCGGGGCGCTTCGACCGCAAAATTGCGGTTGACCTGCCCGACGCTGATGGGCGTAAGGAAATCATCGAGTACTACCTGGCAAAGGTCAAGCACGAGCCGATGCCGATTGATCGCATGGTCTCCGACACGATCGGCTACTCGCCGGTGGCGATCAAGTTCGTGATCAACGAAGCGGTCATCCACGCACACTTCGACGGACGCTCGGCGATCAACTACTGGGACTTCACCCGCGCGCGCGAGACGCACGAGTGGGGCCTGCGTCAGCCGATCCGTAATATGTCGTATGAAGAGCGCCGCCGCCTGGCGTACCACGAGGCGGGCCACGCCTACGCCGCCGTCAAACTGCTGCGCAAGGAGCGCCTGACAAAGGTGACAATCGTGCGCCACGGCTCGGCGCTTGGGTTCGCCGCCTGGAAGCCGGAAGAGGAAATCCATACCCGCACGAAAGACGAATTGCTCGACCGGATCAAGATCGCGCTCGCCAGCCGCGCCGCTGAAGAGGTCTTCCTCGACATCCAGATGAGCGGCGTCACCGGCGACCTGCAGAGCGCCACCGGTCTGGCGACGTTTATGGTCGGCGCGTATGGCATGGACAACACCCTCTACTCGCACCTGACCTTCGGCATGCAGGGGCTGGCAAGCCCGGACATCAAGATGCGCGTCGAGGCGATCCTGAACGAGCAGTATCGCCAGGTGAAGACGCTGATCGAAAGCAACAAAGAGGCAGTTATCGCCATTGCCGAGGCGCTGATCCTGCGCAACGAACTGACCGACATCGACGTGAACGAAATCCTGGCGCGCGTCGAAGCGGAGCATCCGTTCACCGACCCGCGCACCGTGCAGCGCCAGCAGTTCGGTTTTGTCACCAGCCGCGCGCTGCCGGAACCGGTCAGCGTGAGCCGCCGCTACACCAGTACACGCCGCCCCGCCGATGTAGTGAATGTCCCTGCTGCCACCCAGCCGACTTCTTCCCAGCAACCGCAGGCGTCGGCTGAACCGGGCGACGAGCAGGCGTAGTCGATGGCATTCAACGCAAGACCCCGCGAGTTGCAGAAGCTCGCGGGGTTTTTGGTGTTGGGAATGAGGGGCGCCGAGAACTAATGCTCATACGAGGTCATTTAGAAAATAATGGTTTTTGAGAAAACAATCCGTTATCGCCCGGTGAAGCCTGCGCAGGCGGACTTTGCACCCGTAGCCCCCGGCTTCAGCCGCCAGGCGGACTGCGAACGCGCGTTGTGGTTCGTTGCGCCGTGAGCATCGGGCGCTCGACCATCCTGTCTGACTGACCGCGAGTTAGTATGAGAACCAGGAACCGCCTCCCCCCACTCCTCAAGTCGGGCAGTGCCGAAACCGGTTGTACACGCCGCGATATGTTTTTCGAACCAGGAACCGCCCCCACCCCCCTGCCCTACCCCTGCCCTCCCCCCAGCGGGGGAAGGGCGAGGGAGGCGCATAAAACATTTCCGCCCTTTTTGCAATGAGTCAATCCTGCCCTCCCACAGCGGGGAGAGGGCGTGGGAGGGGGGAGGGGAGCCATGTTCCCTCTCTTGTCCCTCGGTAGAAGAAGGGGGGATGAGGGGAAAAAGAAGGGCATCGAGACGGCACAGGCGAGGCAGCGCCTCCCCGCCCCACGGTACGGGCAAGGCGGCGCCTCGCTCCAACACGGCGCCGACGCAGTGCTGCTGCGCTCGGCGCGCGAGACCTTACAACGGCGTCATCCCCGGATGACAGGATTGCTATCCGCCCATCTTGCAGGATAGTGCGCCTTCCGCTATAGTAGCGTCAGAAGAAGCCATCGATCAGGGCATCTACTTTACACCATGCGCGCATTGATTACCGGTATCAATGGATTTGTTGGCGGGCACCTGGCAGAACATCTGCTCACAACCGACACGTGGGAGGTCACCGGCCTTGCACGTCAACCTGCACTTACGCTCGAAACGCTGGACGGACGGGTACACTACATCGCTGCCGACCTCAACGACCGCGATCAGACGCTCAGAGCGCTTGCCAGCGTCCGGCCCGACGTTATCTTCCATCTCGCCGGCCAATCGAACGTACCACGCGCCTTTGCCGACCCGCACACAACGGTGCAGACCAATGTCGGCGCGCAGATCAACCTGTTTCTCGGTGTGCTGCAATTGCGGATCGATCCGCTGATCATCATCGCCAGCAGCAATGAAATCTACGGCATGGTGCGCCCGGAAGAATTGCCGATCACCGAACAGACGCCACTGCGCCCGGTCAATCCGTATGCAGTGAGCAAAGCGGCGCAAGACCTCTTCGCCTACCAGTACCACATCAGTCACCACTTGCGCACCATCCGGCTGCGACCATTCAATCATATCGGTCCACGTCAGACAGAGGCGTTCGTCGTGCCAGCCTTCGCGGCACAGATCGCGCGAATCGAAGCCGGGCTGCAACCGCCAGTGCTGCGCGTCGGCAACCTGACGGCGGAACGCGACTTCAGCGATGTGCGCGACATCGCGCGCGCGTATGAACTCGCCGCGCTTCACGGCGAGGTTGGCGCGGCGTATAATGTCGGCAGCGGTCGAGCGGTCAGTGTGCGACGCATCCTGGACATCCTGCTGACCTTCAGCACGCACGATATTCAGATCGAACCAGATCCGTCGCGTATGCGCCCATCCGATGTGCCGTGCGTGGTGTGCGACGCGGCGCGCTTCCGCACCGATACCGGATGGATGCCGCATATCCCGCTCGAGCAGACCCTGTTCGACACACTTGAATACTGGCGTTCCCAGGTACAGGAGCAACTATGAAGGCAGTCATTCTGGTCGGCGGGCTTGGCACCCGTCTGCGACCACTCACATGCAACACGCCGAAACCGATGATTCCGCTGGTCAACCAGCCGTTCATCGTCCACATGCTCGAAAATCTGCGCAATCAGGGGATCGAGGAGGTCATTCTGTGCGTTCAGTACCTGGCCGACCGGTTTCGTGAGGCGCTTGGCGATGGTTCGGCGTTAGGGTTGAAAATCCGCGTCATCGAAGAGCCGGAACCGCTTGGCACCGCCGGCGCAGTGAAAAATGTCGAGCATCTGCTCGACGGCTCAACGTTCGTCTTCAACGGCGATGTGTTGACCGACCTCGACCTGCGGGCAATGCTGGCATTCCACCGGGAGCGCGGCAGCAAATTGACCATTGCGCTGACCCCGGTCGAAGACCCGACTGCGTATGGGCTGGTTGAAATGGACGAGACCGGTCATATCCGCCGCTTCATGGAAAAACCGCGCGTCGATGAGATCACCTCAAACCTGATCAATGCCGGCGCCTACATCATCGAACCGGAACTGTTCCGCTATGTCCCGCCCAAACAGCATTACATGTTCGAGCGCGGGCTGTTTCCAGTGGTGCTGCAAACGCGCGACCCAATGTATGGATACCCGTCACCCGCGTACTGGACCGACATCGGCACGCCGTCGGCATACCTGGAGGTGCACCACGACATCCTGGTAGGCAAGGTGCGCTACCGTTTCCACGGCGAAGAGATCGGCAACCGCGTCTGGCTGGTCGGCGATGCCGACATCCACCCCCGCGCTCAGGTGATCGGTCCGGTCGTCATTGGTCCAGGAGTGAAAATCGGGGCTGGCGCACAGATCATTGGTCCGACGGTCATCGGCGCAGGATGCGTCATCGGCGCGCAGGCGCGGATCGAAGGCGCCGTTCTCTGGAACGGCAACCAGATCGCCGAGGGAGTGGCGTTGCGCTCGTGCGTCGTGGGCAGCCGCAATCAGATCGGCGCGCGCACCCACATCACCGACGGCGCCGTCATCGGCGATGCATGCATTATCGAAGCAGACAATCGCCTGGAGCGCGGCATCCGCATCTGGCCCGAAACCCATCTGAAAGAGCGTTCGATCTCCTTCTGACAAGTGGCTGCACGAGGCGTGCTATAATGACGCGGCGCGCTCCACATGACGGAGCGCACCAGCAAGACTGCAGAAGGAGCACGATGATGGCACGTGTCGCAATCAACGGCTTCGGTCGGATCGGTCGTCAGAGCTTCAAAGCAATGCTCGAACAGTACCCCGACGACCTGGAGATCGTCGCAATAAATGATCTGACCGATAACGAAACGCTAGCGCACCTGCTGCGCCACGACTCGACGTATGGCGCGTTCGACGGCGATGTCACCGTCACAAACGACCGGATCAGCGTCACGTTCTACGGCGAGGACGGCGACGAACGCCAGATCGACATTGTGGCGCTTGAGGAGCGTGAACCGGCAAAATTGCCGTGGCGCGACCTGGGCATCGACATTGTGATCGAGTCAACCGGGCGTTTTACCGATGCCGAGAAGGCGCGCGCGCACCTGCAGGCTGGTGCTCGCAAGGTCATTATCACAGCGCCCGCCAAAGGCGAAGACATCACCATCTGCCTTGGCGTCAACGAGGATCGCTACGACAACGCCGTGCACCATATTATCTCGAATGCCTCGTGCACCACAAACTGCCTGGCGCCAGTCGCCAAGGTGCTCAACGACCGCTTTGGCATTCGCCGCGGGCTGATGACCACTATCCATTCCTATACCATGGACCAGAACTTGCAGGACAACGTCCACAAGGACCTGCGGCGCGCACGGGCGGCAGCGATGAATATCGTACCGACCACCACCGGCGCAGCGCGTGCCGTGGCGCTGGTCATCCCCGAACTCAAAGGAAAGTTCGACGGGTTCGCCGTGCGCGTGCCAACGCCCACCGTTTCGATGATCGACTTTGTGGTCGAACTCGAGCAGAGCGCCTCGGTCGATGAAATCAATGAGACCTTCCGTGAAGCGGCGCAGAGCAAGGAACTGGAAGGCATTCTGGAAGTGACCGAAGAGGAACTGGTGTCAACCGACTTCATCGGTTCGACTGCATCGGCGATTGTCGATCTGCCGCTCACCATGTCGCTGGGGGGCAACCTGGTCAAGGTCATTGCCTGGTACGACAACGAGTGGGGCTACGCAACGCGCGTCGCCGACCTGACGGCGTTCATCGCTGATGAGATTGAGGAGTAAAAAATCCCTCGGTGGAGCCGTCGCAATGCGACGGCTCCACCGAGGGCGGTCAGGCGACACCACCTACGATGCCAACACCTCTGCCATGCGGCGCAACTCACGGTTGCGGCTCAGGCGCCCCAGAATGTTGCGCTTGACGTTGTAGACCTCGGTGACGCTGTCGAAGAGATCGCGACGCATTTCGTAGATCTCCCCCGGCTTGCGCCCCATCACGAATGAATGATAGATCACACAGCGCTCGACATCCCCTGCCAAAAGGGCATTGATCGAATGCCAGAACTCCTCGCGCGACACTCGATCAATAGCCTCTTCGTCCGGGGCATCGATGATGAAATCGAACCCCTGCGTCAGCGCTTCGGGAATGACTTCCGCCCACGACTGCGACCGCGCACAGTCGATGACCACGCAACTGGCGCACATCTGGAGATAGTGCAACAGCGATCCAAGCGTTGGGAATGCAGCAAATCGTTCTGGCATGATCGCCTGCCAGAAGCGGGTAAAGACCGAACCGACGAAGTATTCGCTGCTCTCCCCTGTACTGCTGAAGGCGCTGCTCCGCCGCACCCAACTCTCGACCAGCGCACGATACTGATAGAACAGGATTTCCCATGCCGCTTCACAACGCTCAACCAGCGCCCGCCGGAACAATTCGTAGGCAAAGCGCGTATCGTGCGGCTGCCCGCGAAAGAACCGATCACTCTCGATCTGACAATACCGTTGCAACACCGATAAATCCATGCTTGCGATCGTCTGCCGGTCGATATCCGCATGCTCGTATGGAGCGTTCCGTCTACGAATACTGCCAACCGATGCCTCCGATGGAACGCGAGGCATTGCTTGCGTGGACATACTGCTCTGCTGCATCAATGTCTCCTCGTCGATCGCTTGCCTGCATATGCCGTTTGTGTTCCCTGCACTTCTTCTCACATTGTAGTGATCGAGTGCGTATACGAGAATGTTATCAGGATGAAAACCAGATGATAAAAATACGATGATCAATGGTAACAGCCGATTACAATCGAGAAATCATTAATTTCGGTGTAATGAGTTTTAACTTTTTTGACGGACAGATGAAGCCAGGGCGTGGCACATCCCTCTCCAACGTCAGTCGGCAAAGATGCCCCGTTCCGCGTTGAGGAGAGCAACCAGTTCCGCCAGGGTGAGCGCCGGACCGATATTCTCGGTCGAGTCGCTCCAGCATCCCCAATACCCATCGCGATCAACACGCCAGAACGCGCGCCCCAGGTAGTGTCCGGTGCGCGGGTCGTGGACGGGGACGCTATTGCGAACGGCAGAGAGCGGAGCGCGGGGCGGACCCCAGACGACCAGCGTATCGGGGCGCGCCTGACGCGGATGGCGTTCGGGGCGGATGTGGGCAGTCAGATGCGGATACCAGAAATCGCGCGGGCGGGTCACGAGCGGCAGAGGGCGCTCCAGTGCATCGAAGAACCACAGCGGTTCACCGGCATTCAACCGGATGATCGACAAACCGGCAAAATCCGAGTCGATCGTGATGCGCGCGTAGATCGTGAACGCGCGCAGCGGCTGGGCAAGGCGCAACACATCAGCGATGAGCGACCGCTGCGCATCGGGCATGCGCCACATGAGGTCCTGAGCAGTTGGGGCATAGATCAGCGCTTCCATAGATGTCTTACTATCTGTCTACTGAGGTATACTTGGTGATTGATCTGAGGCTAACCAAAGACGTGTGCAAGATGCGCGCCCCTGCACGTATCATAGCGCCGATCATCCCCGAATGCAGTAGGAGAAGAGTCCCTTTTTTTATGGTTAAATGTGTCCTGCGCCTCTCCTTTTTCTCCACCCTCCTTCTCCCACACAGGGAGCAGGTGGAGGTTTTTCCCCTCACCCCCCTGCCCCCCTCTCCCACATAGGAAGCAGGGGGGATGTTGCCCAGCCAGCGCCGAAGCCCGCCGCCCCTCGCACCCTGCCCCCTTCTCCCACCAGGGGAGCAGGTCGAAACCATTGCAGCGCGCCCGCGCCAATGACCCTTCCCCTGTGCCCACCAGGAGAACAGGGGGCATCGGGGCGCGGCGCCGCCTCGCCCGTACCGTGGGACGGGGAAGCGCTGCGCCCATCGGCGTCCTGACACCCAAGATGGGTGCGCAAGAAGGGGAAACGACCAGAAACAACCGTAGACGACAGAGGGGCGGTCGTGATACGTCAGGAAGCACAATGTCTCATCTGCTGCTCCACGCATTGCACTGCTGATCGAGACGGCGGCGCCAGCACAGACGGCACGTCGCCCCCCTGACGCAGGGCTGCACGAGGCAGAGGACACGACAGCGCCTTGTGTGCCATCAATCCAACGACTCAGCCATTTGACAGGAGAACGCCAAGCCTATCGAGACGCCGAGCGCCGCATTCAGGCAAAGGAACGAGCGGCGCCGGGCAATGCAGCCTGGAGCCTGCGATGAAAGGCACAACGACGCCTGCCGCAGGCGCCTTCACGCCGACGGGGCGTTGCGTCGGGCAAGCGCCAGTTCAATGGCGCGCAGCACGGTGACGCGATTGCGATGCGCCTGTTCGTACTCCCTGAGCGCAACGAGCGTCGCTTCATCCAGATTGTCAACGAGTGCAGCCGCCTGTTTCGCGTTCAGAGCATCGTAACCGGAAACCGGCGCTGCCTCGCCAGACTCTGCTGAAACCGCAGGCGCGTCGCTCTCTTCCGCCGTTGTGGGCGTGAACGGCGCAGCAACGGCGCTCTCCGCCGCCGCTTCAGCCACGACCGTCTCACCCTCGCCTCCTGCCGCCGGCTCAACCGGCGCAGCGACGGCGCTCTCCGCCGCCGCTTCAGTAACGACCGTCTCGCCCTCGCCTCCCGCTGCCGGCTCAACCGGCGCAGCGACGGCGCTCTCCGCTGCTGCTTCAGCAACGACCGTCTCGCCCTCGCCTCCCGCTGCCGGCTCAACCGGCGCAGCGACGGCGCTCTCCGCTGCTGCTTCGGAAGCGCTGACCGTCATCGACTCAGCGACAGGCGCATGTCCATCGCCGGTTGGCGTGGCAAGGGGAGCGCGCACCGCGAGAATCTGATCGAGCGCTCTGCTGATCTGATCGACCCGCTCGTGAAGAAGATTGATCGAATCGCGTGTCGGCAGGTCAAGGGCGGCGGCAAACATCCTCCCGCGACGTTCGATTTCTTCCTGGAGCGTCTGCTGGAGCACGCGCCCCTCATGCCCAACCTCGCGGGTCACACTCTGATCCCCGATCAACCGGTTGCGGACCGCCTCGACGTGGCTGAGCCGATCACGAGCAACCTGTTCGCCACGCGCCGCCAGACGATCCAGCAGTTGCTCCAGTTCATCGTCTGCCAGCGTAATGGCGCCGAGCATCGCCAGCAGACTCTTGCGCACGACATCGCGGGTTGTATCGAGCACCATAATCGATGCCTCCTCTATACTTTTCCTGCGCACGAGCCGCAGGTATAACGCAGTGCGTTATACCTTTAGTATACCACAGATCGTCAAGCAAGGCAGGGAGGGCTTCAGAACTTCCGTGAGCCACGGAAGCGACCGGTGAGCGCCTGCGGGGGCGCCCCTCCTTCCACCAAGACCCTTGACAGGAAGATCAACCGGATATGAGACCATCTCGTGACCGGCGTTGGCCTGGTCGGCGACCAGAACAAGTCCATCCTCCCCCACGCAACCGGATATGAGACCATCTCGTGACCGGCGTTGGCTGAGCCTGTCGAAGCCAACGCCAACCGCTTCACAGGTGCAAGCGTGTTTGTCCGGATGTAGATTGATCTTCCTATGAGATCTGACAGGCATATCCGGCACAGGGTTCATTCCGATGGTCAGATGCCGTACCGGGACAGGTTCACGGCGGAGACCTCAAGGATCGGGGATGTCCTCGCCACGCCCACGGGCAACGTTCACCATTCCACGTCCCACCTTCAACCGGCGCCCTTTCACGAACCTGATATAATGCTACTATATTGCAGCGGAAAGGAGCAACCCCATGCTCAGCGAGAGCATTCAGCAGGCGATCAACAAACAGATCACCTACGAGTTTTCGGCATCCCACGCATACATGGCGATGGCAGCATACTTCGAGTCACTGTCGCTGACCGGCTTTGCCCACTGGTTCCGGTTGCAGAGCGAGGAGGAACGCGAGCACGCGCTGCGCTTCTTCGATTATGTCAACGATCGCGACGGGCGCGTGACCCTCGGCGCAATCGACGAGCCGCAGAACGAGTTTGCCTCGCCGCTCGACGCCTTCGAGCACGCGCTGGCGCACGAGCAGCGGGTCACTGCCGCCATTCACGCGATCTACGCCCTCGCCGCGCAGGAGAACGACTATGCCACGATGAGCATGCTCCAATGGTTCATCGATGAGCAGGTCGAAGAGGAGAAGAGCGCGCAGGAGATCATTCAGCACCTGAAGCTGATCAACGGCGATGGAACCGGGTTGCTGTTGCTCGACCGGCGGCTGGCGGAGCGAGAGGGGGAAGAGGAAGAGTAGGGGCGGACGCGCGGGCGTCAACTCTACGCCCGGCGGCTGATGGTTTTTGCACCATCATTCCGCTATCCGCCAACCCGCCCGGCGGTTGATGAAATACCCTGGCTGGCGGTTGAAACCGCGCCTTGGGGCGCGTGCGCGCCGGGCGTCGGCCTGCGCCGACGCTGTCCCGCCCGGCGGCTGAGGGGATTTGAATAATTATTCCGCAGGTGCGAAGCCCGCCTGCGCGGGCTGTGCCGGGTGCCGAGCTGCTGCGGTCTGAAGCCCTTGCTGAGGACGTGCCAACCCCGACGGGGCTGCGCGGTTGCGATGCGCGGTCGCCAAGGCGCGCACCGCTGCGGGCGGAAGCCCGCGCTGCCGACGGGAATGCCCCTCCGGGGCTGGCCCGCGCTCCGGAGGCGCGGCTGCGGGCGGAAGCCCGCGCTGCCGACGGGAACGCTCCGTCGGGACTTCCGTTCCAATTGGTGACCGGTCTACGAAATATGCAGACGCTTGATCTGCCGGTCGAACTGGCAACGCGCATCAGTACCACTCGCTTTGAACGATACACCACTCATCACTTGTCTCCCAATCTCTTGAAAGAGTGACACGCAATATGCGAATGTTGAATTGTTGCTCCGATCGCACAAGACATATCGCTTGCTCGTCCAGTTCGTTAGCGTTCGTGACCAAGACTCCCTCAAAAGAGTTGGCATGAATCTGACCTCTGTTCTTCTGAGATTCATACTGTTGTGCGGCGATGACTTTACGGCGTAATTGTTGTACCTCTCTTACATCGATTGATCTGCCTTCATTACCACAACGACGTAACTTACACTCGCCAACAACAACAATTTTTGCATCATCATCCGCAGTTCGATAACCGTAGATGTCAATCTGCTCGTTCCCGATCTCCCCTTTTTTGGGTGGAGTAATACAACGAAGAGAAGTGTCTTGACTTTGTAGATAAAGAGCTGCTTTTGACTCGAATGCATCAGCTTTTGCACGTATCACACGATCGCTTTCCCTAGAGCTATCACTTTCGGGGATCGTAATTTCTGGCTTCCCAATCCATTTGATATCCAGCCAAGGTATAATGTTACGAACATGCCAGCGAATACTGTCATCGTGAAGTTCTCGCGGACGGGTATGATCGGTATCATAACCAATCATACCTAACACTAGGCCGATATTACGTGCATTTGCCATCATTCCCAGTAACTCTGGTTCTACCGGTTGTGAGCAGCCAAGAACCAAAAACTGATACCGATGGTTTTCCGAACAGTGGTGTGAGATACGGTCTTTAGGGTTTCCATCCTCAAGCAAGATATGTTCGAGTAGCCGGATCGATGGGTGCTCGAGGTTATTCTTAAAATATTCGTTGAATATTTGGCGATACTCTTTTTCTAAAGTTTCTTGTTCGTCACGAAAGAATCGGTGGGATTTAAAATCAAGACCAATTGTATTTACTCCAACTATACATTGAAAGTCGTGAAATGATGCCTTGAAAACATCGGGATCAATAACAATATTCATTGCCATCCCTCAATGTTTTTGCATGCCTAAAATTGCCTGATTCAATGAAGCCAACTCTTGAAGATCATCCGCGAAGAAACCACGAAATCCTTCAGGAGTGCTCATCTTCCCCTGCTGGTCAATGGCGACAGGTTCAACGCTGCTACCATTCACATGTCTATCAACGAAGTAGACTCGTAGTTTATCAGCCGTCATTTGTGTCGGTTCACTGTCAGTTATCATTCCAGCAGTCGTTTCAGCAATACGACGCCTCAATCTGAGCAGCAAATGTTCACTGTGCGTCTCAATCATGAAACGCAATCCGCGTTGGGACACAGCAATGAACAAATCTGTTAGCTGAGCCTGCGCCCTCGGATGCAGGTGCAGTTCTGGTTGCTCGATAATTAACATGTCACCTGGTTGCGCCAAAACTGCTTGAGTGATGATGGGCAGCGTTTGTGTGATACCGAAACCAACCTCGCTAATGTTGGCAGAGAAATGTTGCCCCTGCTCCTCAGATAATTCTCTGAGGCGAAGTTCGTACAACCTTTTGCGGTCGTCGAGAGGTTGCAGCTCCAGATGATACATCATTCCCGCAGATGTTAGCCAAGTGTTGATAGACTCCATCGTCTCAGCATTTGCCTGCACGAGGTTGCGCACGAAATTCCTGCCGCGTTCCGGCGATACAGCACGTTGACCGGCGACATAGTAAAATCTTCGGGGAGAAGCGCGCAAAGGTCCAATGTAGTCGATCTTCTCCAAGAACGAAGAGAGCAATATCCGTATCCCTCTCAGGATATTCCAGATATGATGAAAATCTTTACCGAAAACTTCCTCAGGAACATCCGTATCCTCCTGATCTTTCTCGATTTGGAGATACTCACTTTCTTGTATCCTGATATGAGGAAGGAAACCCTGTCGACTGAATATTTCAATGTATGTCCAAGGATTAAACGACCACTCCTCATTACTCTCGTCGAACAGATCAGCCACGATAGTCCAAGTGGTTGTGTCGCTATCTCTAGGCTTATCCGCTCGGAGGACGATTTTTCCATCTTGGGCAAGAATATCCACTCCGCGTAGCTCGGTTATGCCGACAGTATTTCTCCCAATGATGAGCCTGACTGTCAATATTTGGACATCTGGTTGCTCGCTAATCGGCACTTCTCTGGAGATGACAAGATTATTGATAGACTCTAAGGCCCTATTCAGATACACATCCTTGCCCTGTGCGTCGCTCCGTCGCTGAAACTCGATTTTGAACCAGAACGATATATCTTTCGTCACATCGTGGTCTTTGACAATTTCAGAGTAGTCGCCGAAATCGTATCCTTCGTCTTTGACAAAGAGCAATGTATCACCGCCCTGCTCACTTTCTAAAATCTAGCGCAGGAGCAGGAGCGCGCGGATAAGCGCGCTCTTGCCGCTCGAGTTGCGGCCGAACAAGAGCGTGATCGGTTTCAACTCGATCCAGCCGCTGTCTTCAAATCCCATGAAGTTCTGCACCCGAAAGGCAGTGACGGTCATCTTATGGCCTCCTCATGGTAAGTTGTAAGCGTCCCTGCCTGCTGCGACCAAACACCCACGCCCGAATGGTCTTGCCTACTGGAAAACGTTCCTGCATGTCGGCGATGTCGCGTGCAGGAGGATCAAGACGCTCGCGACTGAGCGATGCTTCGTGACCGAGGATATCAACAACCACCCGGTCGCGTTCAACACGCACTACCTTTCCTTCCAAGTACATGCCCTCGCGCACATCCTGAATAGACACTGGACGACTAATCTCGATTGAGTCCTCTGCTGACGAGCGAGGAGCGGAGGACGTTGTACGTTGACCAGCGGGACAAACCTGTAGCGGATCAGGTAAAACGGGCCGATCCTTGTATTCGTTAATCTTGCCGCGTTTGATCTTAGGGTCTTGGCGCTCGATCTCCATATAGCGGGTCAATTCTTTGTCGGGACCCGGCCATTCGAGCATGCAAAGCAGCATTTGAATCCGTTCGACATTGGCAAGGCTTGAAACATTGGCAGCGTCGATCTGTTCGCAAATCAGGCGATCAAAGCAGGAGATGAACATCGGGATGCGATCATCCGCCTTGACAGCGCCGATGCGCCAGTCATCGCCTTCAAACAGGGTCGCATAGCGTTGCTGACGATCGTCTAACATCAAACTAGCCTCAATCTTGATTGCCCCCATACCGAACGGCTTGCCCATACCGATGCTGTGACGATACGCTCTGTCGGGTTCGCCAGGCAACGTCAAAGCCCACAACAACGCGCCAAGTTCTACGTCAGAGAGGTTCTCGAAGGCGATACGCCAGCAAAAACGAACTCCGGGAGCGACCGGTCGCATCTGAGTATGTTGTGTGTCGTTTTCTTTCTCGTGTCCTTGTGCGTCACGCAACCGATCCGGCGCTTCCTGAAGATCAGCTGCTGTGACCGTTCCCTTATGCCAGTAGAGCTTGTACCCGCGAATAACGCTCTTGCCGTGATCGGCATAGTCGGTCAGTTCTTTCACATACTTCGGGTTGCCGCTACGATCGCGTCCCTTCTCCTGAGGATCGGGTGTTGGTTGCGTCAGGTAGTGTTGAAAAGTGGTTGGTTTGGGACTGCCCAAGATTTTGGGCACGATTGGTTCTCTACTCAGCCAGATGTCGACTTGGTTGGGTTCCAACAGCGCATCGCCAACGAAGACGCGGCTGGCGTAAGCACGCGCCTTGCCCTCACCGGTTGACTTTGTGTAGCCAAAGATCGCTTCTGCCAGATCGAGATCGCTTTCGCGGCGCAACGCCTCTGGCACGAAGTCGAGCGGCGTGCGATGATATGGCAGCCGCATCATCATCGTATGACCGAAGAACACTAGCTTGCCGTCCTCCATCAGGTAAAAGACCGGTTGTTTATCGCGTAGAACGCCATTTTTTCCTAACAAATGTTCCTGTTCCTGGCTCACTTGATCTTTATAGGCAGCTACGAGTTCATCAGGGATCTGGATCAGTTTCGCATCTTCGTCAGGCGGATAAATCACCGCTTCACTACGTTTCGACGCCATTAGTCCGCTGCGTACCAGAGCACCCTTTCTCAAATCTTGCGCTTGTTGCGCCGATGCACGGTCCACTTTCGCATGCTTGATGCGCAGGAACCCGCCACGCACGTTCTGATAATCATATTGGCCCGGTTGAAACCAGATTTCAGACGCATTCTTGCACGCGCCCCACGGTTTCAGCCCGCTAGGAAGAGTATCACTGCGAATCCGAGCAAAGGTTGTTCCCCCAATATCCTTTGCCGGACGAATAAAGTACTCGCCGCGATCCTCAACGATGTAGCCGGCTTTAACCAGCGGCGTGTAGTGCCACGCCAGCTTCCCGCTGCGATTGGAACGCTGACCATCATTCTTCATAATACGATTGCGATATTTTTCACCATGACTGGTCGGGTCACCAACAGCACGGTAGACGAGCGGTTGTTCGGAGACCCACTGCACCTTGCTGTAGCTAATGATCTCCACGAGCTGGCGTAGCATGCCACGCAGACTGCTGCCGGGAATACGAGGGGTTTTTGCCGGATCGGTGAAAAAGAAGTCTGGTTTGTTGCGCACCTGTTGACGCCAAGGGATATTGTCGTCCTTCCCGGTTTCTTGGCACTCGAACTCTTCCGGCGTCAACGGCGCACGCACGAATATCGGTGTCTCGGTTGTGATCATGCACTCAATGTATCCGGTTTTTCGATCCGGATGATACCGATCCTGATCGGGAAGTGTCTGAGGATCAATTGTTACGATCTGATCCGGCAATGGGACAAAGTTGTACGGTGCAACGGCTCTTTCTTTCGTAGGATTCACGTGTTTCGGTAATGTCACGGTGTTCCTCCTCAGACACTTTCCGGCAAGACTTGGACTAAGCGGCTCAGCGCAATGCGAGCTTCACCATCGTCGTTTTCTGTAATGTAGTGGCGCACACGCAGGCGTAGTTCATGGTGTTTGAGTTGGGCAGGTGTGACGATCACGGGTACAGCATGACGCATACCTTGAGACCCCTCTCGCACCAACGTGAAACCATTGTGTGTAGATTCGACTGTATCACCCCACAGAATCTGGTCTTCGTCAATAACATCGTCCGAGTTTCCGTCAACATCAGTGACAAACCGCGCACTCCATCCATTATCAATGCGCCATACCAGCAACTCGCCCTTTGGCCCGAACAAGCGAGCCTGTTGCAAGGTGACCGCACGCAATGGCGGCGACGTTGGAGTGATGCCGTGAGACGTGTGCAGATTGGCGCCATCAATGCGTCCCCAAATGACTCCATCATCGGCATGGACGAGTAGATAGCATAACCCGTGTTGCTGCGCTTGGGTGACGAACCATTGTGCTGGATCGGACGCAAAGCTGCTATCCACCTCCACAGGAGTAAGGATATAGGGGTCCTTCATCTGGTCACCTCTGCGGTTTCAACATACCTGTGCAACGCTTTGACGTAGTTTTCCAGCGCATCACCGTTATGGACAGTCAACTTTCCATTTTGAGCGGTTTCGATAGTGAGAGGCGTCGCTTTATGCTGAGACGTTGTGACAGTTGCCCTCACCCCCCTTAATCGCCCGCGCCCGATGCTTACTTCGCCACCCAGCGGCAGATCGCCGGTCCAGAGGTCTTTGAGCACAAGGAGCAGCAAGCCAATTTCCGCGTCGGTCGGATTGCGTAGCGTCAGATCAACTGTTATGAGCGTATCGTCCTTTCCAAAAACCGGTTGCTCGTTGAATAACCCGGTTCCGTGAACACTGCCGGTAAAGCGGTCGATTCGAATCCGGTTTTGCACCAGATTAACCGGATTTTCAATAACCGTCTCTTTGACAATCAATCGGCTGGCCCTAGCTGGCTGTTTGCCATGAGTGATGTCAGCCGGGCCAAACATCTCGTCGATCATTGATGGCGTGCGACTACTATTCGCAATCGTGCGCATAATCCGCTCAGCACGATGGCGCAGCGCGCCGGCCAGACTGGTACCGGAGAGCACCGGTCGTCGTGTACCATTGGCTTGCTTGCTGTGCAGGTGAACGGTGTCCGGGCCGCGATCCTGTTCGCCGAAACCTGCCCGAATCAGGAGCGATCCGTTCAAAGCAAACGTAGCTTGAATCACGCATACACTGCGCTTATCCTCAACCCTTGCGAGGGAAACGCCGAGTAACTCCGCAATGTCGTTTCCTGTTTTCAGAGGTTGGGTAGGCTTATATCCCCAATTAGGATACTCTGATGCAAGCCAAGCAAGGAGATCGGAAGGCTGTTTCAGGTCATACTGCCGGATCCGCCAAGTCGCAACCCTGCACTCGCCAAATCCGCGACGCTTGCGCATTCCAATGGCAATCTCGTCTGTTGCCAAACCGTGAAGCGCAAGGGCAAGCAGTTGTCGAACCTCTTGTGAGTCGGTATTTTGACTAATCAATAGTTCTATGCGCAATGGGAATGTTGTGCCCGCTTCCAGAAGCTGAAGATCATATTTGTACCCACGCGGTTTACCATTCTCAAAGTCGATCTTGGCAGTCTGCGTTACCGGATCAATGCGCACGCCGTCGCGCAATTCAACTTTCGGTGTTTCTCCGACTGCATCATCGATGACCAACGCACTCTGAACACCGTCGTCATTCCCCTTTTCAGCACCAAAGAGCGACTCGATAGCATTATCGAAGATGCGCCTGCCGTCTCGATTCAAACGCACACCAAATCCATGCCGTCGCTCATACACATAGTTACGCAGTGCTCCG
Organism: Roseiflexus sp.; assembly: GCF_057785375.1. Lineage (NCBI taxonomy): Bacteria > Bacillati > Chloroflexota > Chloroflexia > Chloroflexales > Roseiflexaceae > Roseiflexus > Roseiflexus sp. Next base: position 19,517 of record NZ_JBYNRX010000058.1, on the reverse strand, counting down.
GCCAGCGACGTGCCGGGCAGCAACACCTTGCCTGTCGCCTCATCCAGCAACAGCGGCATATCGACAATGCCATCACTATCACCATTCCCAAGATGGGTGGGAGTCTGTAACACCAAGTCACCTTCGATCAACCAGCGCTCGCAGATTTGCCGCGATTTGGTCAGAGGATGGGCGCTCATCATTCACCGCCTTCCCTGCGACGTTCTTTTGCTAGTCGCGCTAGTATGCCATCGATCAGGCGAATGGTATAATCACGCGCTAGGGCTTCATTTCCTTGTGTACTTACACGAACATTTGCTCCAATACCCTTCGACAGGTTCTGCGCACCGATTTTGTCCCAGACCGACTCGGGCTGCTTCAGGCGATCCTCTAGCCAGCGAGACAGTCGCTCACTCCCGATGCGCGTGCGCTCAAACTGATCGCGCACCGAGCGGCGTGTTTTGATATTGTCTTCCAGATAACGCTGTAGACGAACAATATCGCCATTCGACAATGCCTCGCGCACAATAATGCGCATCCGCGAGATCTGGGCATTGGAAAGAGGTATTCGGTTATCCAGTCGGATGCCGTAGATCGCTTTACGAAGCTGACTATCCAGATCGCGACGGATCATCCGACGAACGATCTGCTCTGCCATTTCTCGCGCGGGTCCTTCTAATGTCGGAAGAGTACGCATTTGCTTTGGTTTTTCAGGCGCCCTGATAACGTTCAGTTTCGATTCGCGTTGCCAGTCGAAAACCAGTCGTCCAAAGCCTTCGCTCCGACGTTCACCAATCCCTTGCCACTCGGCGGCAGCAATCGTGTTGGCGCTGATCGGGGATTCTGCACGAAGCACAAAGACACTGCCGGCAGCAATGGCATGCGCCTGCGGCAATGGCAATCCCCACGCGCGATTGAACCCGCCTACCTCTTCCATCCGCCAGACGCTGCGGCGTTCTTCGTCTGCTTCTGGTTGAACATATTCAACAGCAACACCGAGCAATGCCCGCAACGCAAGGCGCACATCCCACGTGTCCTGCCCGGTCGCCGGATCGCGGATCAGCGCATCGCTCAGAAGCGTCACGATGAACGGTTGTCCGGCGGCAATGCCCTGAACCTGTCCTTGCGTTTCACGCCATGGCTCGAGAAGATCGCCGACTTCGACAAACACACGTCCATACCCACTGTTGCTCGATCCACCGAGGCGTTGAACATCCTGCAAAAGCGACTTCAACATCTCGACATCGCTATCGTCATCTGCCAGCACCCACCCGGCTAAGGTTTGTCCTTCTTCCAGTGCATCGTACTGAAAAACAGCGCCGCTCGCTTCTGTCGCCCGTCCCATCAGACGATCTCGACTGGTGTGAACGTTGATACGGCGCTGTGGAGCGATGAAGTACATCTCATCGTCATCGATCCAGCAGAACGGCTGAGACTCCCTAGCAGCAGCGACGAATTGCGCCTTTTTGTTATTCACTTCGTGAATAACCTCGTGGGCAAAGTCGTACAAACGCGTTTCATCATCCTTGACAGCAAACAGTGATCGCGGTACAGGCAGGGTTCTACGACCCCTAGCATCAACCGGGTAAGCGTGCAGATACCGTGTGCGAGCGTCGAAGAAGAGACGCCGTACTTCCTCCGACCCGGCGTCGATGGTCCCAATACTCTTCTTTCGCATATATGCAGATACAACTGCTCCACGCACAGTACTGCCGGGCACATAGGGATAGGACACGGCGCTATTCGGATCGCCTGCAATGCGGGTTGCCAGCAAGGGTTCCAGCAGGGTTATGCGGTAGGGAATGACCTTCATTGCGCCACCTCTCCGGCAAACACGCGAAAGAAATGCTCAGTGATGTCTGCGCCATCACTATTGAGCAAGTGCGCCTGTAACCGGCCACGGCCACGGTTCCGCCCGGTTCCGGCGCGTCGCCATGCGAGTACACAGGCCGCGACCAAAGCAAGCGTTTGATCGTCAGGCGTCTCAGCAAACTCGAGTCTAGACTCGAAAATCGTTCCCGGCAGGATAATGCGCATAGAACGCAGACTGCCCTTTTCTGGCGCACCGTGCTCGTTGATCGATGTCTGGCGGCGTACAGCGGTCAGCGACTCAAACACTTCATCAGCAGACAGATCCGCAGTATCGATCATCACTCTGATGGCATCTCGCAGCGGCTTGGGAAGACGGGCGTCCCCGACGCGCAGCGTGCCTGTGTCCTTCGAGGTGCTCCCCGGATAACCAAAGACACGATATGCCCTGTCGGGCCACTGCCCCGCTTTCCCCTGTAATGTGAGCGCATACAACAGGTTGGCGCACTCTTCCGCTAGGAGTCCTTTCAATGTGCGTCCACGCAGAAACGGCATACCATCGGCATCGCGCTCCACCTCTTCGTCGAGAAGGCCTGCCACACCATCGCCGCGTCCGAAGGTAGCGCCGCTCTGCAACGTGAACCGGAGCATATACGTTGTCATATTCAGCCTCATACACTACCTGCCGTCACGGAATTAGACACGATCCTCTGCACGTCGGTGAACAAGTCCATCATTTCAATTGCATCGAAATAGATGCACCGATCTCTTGCCCAGCCAGTTTTCTCGTAGCCAGCCACATTGATGGTTCCGACCTTCGGCAATGCATCAAGTTGATAGGTGCTCAGAAAGTCTTTTACGGCATCTGGACCCTGGCGCAGAGCTTCACGTAGCGCCTTGACCTTGTTACGCCGGTCGAACCATTCACTATCTTCCCTGATAAACTCATCGAGCAACGTTTTGAAGACCGTCCAAGTGCGCCAAGGGACCTCCGAGTCGCGGAGCAGCAGCGGTCGCATATGGAGCAAACCCTGCTTGACGGAATACTCACGTTGCCTGATCGCCTCTAGCGAACCCGTAATACCACTCATTGCAACGTGCCAGTCCATGGCGGAACCTTCATTTTTCTTTTGTTTTAGCATCTGCTTTGCCGAGCGGCAGAGTTGCTCACTGAGACGATAGGCGCGAGCAAACGGATAGTGGGTCTTGACGATTGCAATGCCGGCACATGCATATGCGGGTTTGCCACCGAATGCGGGTTCGTTTTGAGTCGCTTCTTCAAATGCCTCCAGATAACGCACCGCCAGCGACAAACCATACCTCGCGTGGCAGACGAACGTCACATCGTCACCGCCAAAGACAATCGGACGCAGCGGAAACTTCTGGCGGTGATGACCGGCGAGTTCAGGATCGGCAATCAAGGCCTTAGCCATCAGATCGACGACGCTTCTTAAAGCAGTGGTAGCGGCGCGCTCTAGGCTTTGCGAAAAATTGCGGATTGCTTCGATGTACTCACGGTTCTGGCGTGGCTCGCTGTAGCAGCTTGCAATGGCTTCCACACGCTTGCCGATCCCGTTGCCATCGGCATGCACGACAGCAATGTAGCTTTCCTCCCCTTTGATGCGCCCCAGATCATCAAAATCTCGCGGAACCTCCCAATTGTCCTGCTGTATTTTCGGCAATTTTGCCTTCAAGCGAGCCAGACTCCGGTCCTGGACGCTTTTACTGCTTTTTGCTCGAATCTCCAGAGAGACCGGCTTTTTCTCGACAATTTGGGAGGCAACCAACCCCGTTGAAGCACACGGAACCGTGACTCCCAACCCTAACAATGGCGTTGAGAAAGCCCGGTTCTGCTTTTTGCGCGCCAGATCAACACTGAGCGTTGTGCTGACGACCTGCGCCAACGAATCCTGCGCCCAATCAAATCGGCGATGAGCGATGACCAGTTCCAAGCCGGGAGCGTCTTTCAGCACCCGTCGCGTCAACTGGCTTGCAAAGGTACGTGCCAGATCGAATGTCTTGAACAGGATAACGGTATTACCGCCGCCTGTGTAGAGCACTTCAGCATTCAGGGTGTCAATCGTGCGATTGCTGTCCAGTGTACCCGTTGCTACATCTACATTATTGTTAGATGGCAACGCATCATACACCCACTGATGCGTCGCCATCTCTACCAGCTCAGAGCCGCCAATATTCTCGGCAAGCCTGTTGCTGCCGAAGATATAGTCCTGAATCCGGGTTGTGTCAATGGCGGTCAGGACATATTCGGTCATTATCGCCTCCCTTATGATGAAACGACACTGTTAAACCAATCTTTCAAGTGCGTGGATAGCTTCTCGAGATGTGAGCGCCCGAATACCCGCACTTTCCCGGCAGCATCCCACGAACGTCCAATATGGCGCTCGATTTTCTCAGGATTGTCTGCCATACACACTAAAGCGACGTATGCTTCGTCACCGGCCATATTGCGCGCTCGCAGATACGCCTCGAAGAGCTTGAGCTTGCACATGCCGGGATCGGCATCTGTCGTGCATGAAATGGCGTAGAGTCGATACCCTTGCATAACGCCAATATCAACATCGTACTCCGGTCTATCCTTGTCACTCTGGGGACGAATGCCCATTCCAACATCATGTATGTTACAGTGGCTTTTAATCTGGGAAATGCAATCAAAGACATAATGTTCGAGCCATTTTCCATCGAACCACTCGCAGAGGTGCTTTACTTTTTGAAAACCAGCCTTCTGGCTAGCACTACCCAAAGATAGGGTGTTCTCTTGTTCAGATAGGCTAAACCTCTGGCGCATCGTATCAATCACCTGACTCAACAATGCATCATTGGGCAAGGGGAGAGATACCCCCTTTAACTCACTCTCGTTGTCCCATTCGTTGGATTTCTTCGTTCGTGTATGTTTGCGCAAAACATCATCGCACCATTTTCGCCACGACTTACCGGCTTCTGGAGATCCATGCGCATTTGCTAGAACTTTTGCAAGATTGGGAAGCATCGCCTGAGTTTCGACAGGTGAGACTAACTCGAAGGCGTGCAATTTAACAATATCTTGCAGACTTGGCTTCACTTCGTACAGTACTGAATCGGATTTGAATAGCGTATTACTTCCGTGCTCGATATACATCTTGTTGGAACGCGCATCTAGGTAGCTCAGGGTTACATCGCAATGCCGAGATGCTTGATAATCCAACAAAGTTCTACAGGAATGAACAGACATGGTCTTCGTGCCGCCTGTATAATTCAACCCAACATGACCGCTTTGAATATTTTGCAACGCATAATCGATTTTTTGCCGAATATCAGTCCCATCGGCTTCATCTACACAAACATACTGTGGCTGGCTCTGCTTTTCCACCTCTATCCAATATCGCGCTAGACGTTCCGCAACCGGCTGGGTAGCCAATGAATGCACTAGATACAACTGTCCTCCCGGCTTAAGGAGCAGCTTTGCTGCAACTAGATTAGGCAACGGATTGGCGCCGACAAGCAGAAAGAGGTGATCAGATACATAGTTTTGAGGAATAACAGGTTGATTTGTCATTTATTTACCTCTCCTTCGTGTTGTGTACAAAACTAAGGCAGTACAGTGTTATCCTAGTTGAATGATCGGTTCGAGCAGTGGATGGTAAGAGTATGGCTGCTCAAAAGTTAATTGCAAGAGTTTTTAGCTGACGCATTGTTATTGTCCTCCGCTTCTTCTCTCGATGGACCGAAATGCATCGTACAGATTGATTTACGCATCAGCCCAATACTACCACACCCCCCTCCCCCTCTCCCTCCCCACCTCTACTGATTATTTCTCAGCACTCCTGCTGATCCGGCGACGCGGGCAGGCTGCTATACTTGCTCGATGAATGCGGCAAAATGCTCGCGGATGAAGCGGTAATCGCGCGGCTCGTCGTCCGCAAGTTCCCACGCAACACGGCACTCGGCAAGGATGGCGGTTTTGTGCGTATTGACAGTGCTCAACGAAATCGACAACGCATCGGCGACCTGATCAGGGCGCGATCCGCGGGCAAAGGCGCGCAGTACGTCGCGCTGGCGCTGGCTGAGCCGCTCCCACACCAAGCGGCAGCGCGGATCATCCACCGCGGCGATGCGGCGTACCTGCTCCTGCACGGCGTGTATTGGCATCTGCGCCAGCGACCGCAGCGCTGGAAAATAGGCGCCCCACGGCGCCAGTGGCGCCTGGATCAACTGCACGCCATCAGCAGGGGGCACATGCATCTGCGCGCCGTCTTTGACCCGCTGCAACGTCGCTTCTGGCGTGTACATGTGCCAGATGCGGTCTTGATGGTCGCAGAGCAGTGCGGCTGCCGACATCGCCAGCAGCGCGATCATGCGCCGTCCGCCGCTGAGACAGAGGTGCAGTCGCCGCCCTTCACGCTTGAGATCGGCGATCAGGTCGCGCATGCACTGCCATGTCGCTTCGGCGTTGGCAGCCGTGCGGATGTCGGTCAGTTCCACGCCATTAGCGCGGATAGGGGCGCGGCGCAGCCGACAGCGCCGACCGGCATACATGTCGAATTCCTGTTGCAGAAGGTGCAACGCCTGCTGCGTGCGCGGGTTGGCAAGCGACAGATGCACGAGGTATACGTCGCTGATTGGCTCACCCTGCGCCAGCAAGGCGTCGAGGGCAAAGGTAACGATCTGCGGCTGCCCTCCCAGCGTCGCCACCAGCGTGGCGCAAGTGTCGTCGGTCTGGTGCATGGCCGGTATCTCTCATCTCTCCTAAACCCCACCTCCCGCTGCGGCAGAAGAGGAGGTGGGGCGCTTGAAGCGCAACATTCGTTCGTGTCCCATTCAAAGGAGTCGCATATGAACCCATTCCCCGCGATTGTCATCGGCGGTCCGCCACATAGCGGCAAGTCGGTGTTGACCTATCTGCTCACCCGGCAACTGCGCGAGTGGCGTGTCGAACACTATGTGCTGCGCGCCTGCCCCGATGGCGAAGGCGACTGGAGCCAGGAAACGCCGCCGGAACGGGTGCGACTGCTGCGACAGAAGGGCGCGTTCAGCAACGATTTCGTCGATCTGGTCTGCTGCGACCTGGCGCGCCGTCACCTGCCGTTGCTCGTCGATGTCGGCGGGAAACCCACGCCCGACCAGGAGCGCATCCTTGACTACTGCACCCATGCCGTCCTCATTTCCGCAACGTCGGAAGGACTGACAGAGTGGCGCGAGCGCGCCAGACGCCACGGGTTGCCGGTGATCGCCGAGTTGCGCTCCGTGCTCGACGGCGACGACCACATTGACGCTGAGACGCCGGTGTTGCGCGGGCAGATCAGCAGGCTCGAACGTTACACCGGCGCCGCCGGACCAATGGCGCTGGCGCTGGCGCAACGGCTGAAACAGATTCTGATCTACACCGAATCCGAACTGAAAGCCTACCATCTGTCGCACGCCCCTACCGAACTGGCTATCGATATCGATCACCTGGCGCGCCGGATCGGATTGCCGCAGGGCGAACGGCGCTGGCAGCCGGAGCATTTGCCGCTTGCTCTCGGCGATACGCCGGCGGCGCCGCTCTCCATCTATGGACGCGGGTCGAACGGGCTGTATGCCGCATTAGCGCTCCACGCCGCACCGCACTCTGTGTACCTCTTCGATCCTCGCCTTGGCTGGATTAAGCCGGTGACGCTGAACTGCACCCCATCGGCGACGCCTGCTGCAATTTCGTGGAAGATCGAAACCCATTCGGCATACACCTGGATCGAAGTGCAGCCGGGAACGCCGTACCTCGATTACGACGACGTCGACAATGCGACGCTGCCGGCGCTTGACCCGCAGCGCGGCGTCGTGTTGAGCGGCAAACTCCCACACTGGCTGACCGTCGGCGCGGCAATCGCCTGTTGCCGCCATCCGTGGCTGGCGGTCGTCCAGGCGCAGCACTACGATCACGGCATTATTGTCACGAGCAGGGTGGAGGCGCATCGTCCAGGATCGCTGGTTGCGTTACGGGGCAACCCATAACCAGAGCGCTGGCTGAAAGGTGAGACCCAGAATACTCTGGCGAGCGGCGCAATTATATATGAGGTTGGCGAATGCAACAAGGTGTGAAACGTGGCAAGAGCGTAGTCATTGAGTGAATATCTAAACTCTCCGATGAGCACTATGCATAAGAGGACACGGATTCACGCGGATCGGGACGGATGCGCACGGATTGATCGCCAGCATCAACAGACCCGTGCGAATCTGTCGCATCCGTGCGAATCGGTGTTCTATTCTGACAACTGCGTCGCGTTTGTGACGGCAACCTGTGCTATCCTTACCACAAGGCGTTTTTGAGCGCCCGGCATCCAGCACCCACACCAGCAACAAGGGCGATAACCGATGTCTTCCAAACTCAACCGCATCGTTCAGATGGATATGATCATCCGCACGGGGGTGTACCCGGGCGTGGCGGACTTCAAGGAGCGCTTCGAGATCAGCGAACGCACGGTGTATGACGACATTGAGTACTTTCGCAGCACCCTGCGCGCACCGCTGAAGTACAGCCGCAGCCGCCGAGGATACTACTACAGCGACCCGACGTGGGCGTTGCCGGCAGTCATGGCGACCGAAGGCGAACTGCTGGCGTTCTTCCTGAGCGCCGAACTCGTCCGCCGCTATCTGGGCACCGCATTTGAAGAACCGTTGCGCAACGTCATCGAGAAACTGGCGGCGAACCTGCCGCAGCGCACGCGGATCGATCTGAGCGACCTCACCCGGCACTACACCTTCCAGCCCGGTGCGACGGTCAGCGCCGATCCGCTGCTGCTGACCGCGCTGAGCGAGGCGATTGTCGAACGCTGGCGTGTGGCGATCACCTACTACACCGCCAGCCGCGGCGAACGCAACGAACGGGTCATCGAACCCTACCACCTCTACAACGTGCGCGGCGACTGGCAGGTGATCGCGTTCGATCATCTGCGCAACCAGTTTCGCAACTTCGCGGTGAGCAACATCGAGCAGTGGGAGGTGCGCTGCAATGAGCGCTTTGTCCGCGACGCCGACTTTTCGCCGGACGACTACCTGGCGCAGGGATTCCTCGCCGAGCATGGCGGACCGCCGCGCGAGATCGTCATCCGCTTCGACGAATACCAGGCGCGCTACATTCTCCGCCGGACGTGGCACCCGACGCAGAGCATCGAGCAGCACGACGACGGCGGCACGACGCTGCGCTTCCACACCGGCGCGCTGGACGAAGTGCGCCGCTGGGTGCTGGGGTACGGACCGCACGCCATCGTCCTGGCGCCGCCGGACCTGCGCGCCGCCGTTATCGCCGACCTGCGCGCCGCCCTGGCAGCCTACGAAAGCGACGAGTCGCCCGAATCCTTGCCAGACGCATGTTAACTGCGGATATAGTGCAGGGTAGGGTGGTAAGGTTTAAGGTGGGAGAAGGTGGGAAGGTTGAAGGTTGAAGGTGCACGTTGAATGTTCCACGTTGAACGTTGTGGGCGGTGGTCCGTAGGGGCGTTGCGGTGCAACGCCCAGGATTGCAGGCGGCAGGTGTTGCACACTGCACGTCGCACGATGAGACGAACACTGAACACGGGCAGCGGATGCGTCGGGGGCGCCCCATCGTTGGCGTCCACCACGAGGATACAGGCGGAAACCCACCCCGACCCTTGAGGTCTGTCGCCAGGGATCGACCTTTCGCCGTGGAACCGAGCTGGCGGAACGATTCCTGGCGCCCGGTCGGTGTCCCGCCCGACCTCAAGGGTCTTGGGGGAAGAACGCGGGTGGCGGAACGTAGGGGCGCCCCCCCGTGGACGCCCATGAGGGCGGGGCGCGTTGACCATGCGCTCCCCACAGAGACGTTGCATTGCAACGTCTCTGTGGGGGATGGATGAAATCGTGACGCCGGAGAGGTCTTATCTTCCAAAAGAAGAGGAGATATTGTCTATGCCACACCAGGTCACCTACACCGGTCATCCCTTCATTGATGTCGGCTTTGCGACCATGGCCGCATTTGCTAGAAAGCATCGCTTCGCCGAACTGACGGCGGACGATTTCCAGCAGATCGCCGATTATATTGAGAAGAACTATGTGCTTCTGCCGTTGCGCAGCTTTCTGACGGTGGCTTTTACCAGCAATGCATGGTTCGCTCAGTCGGCGTTTAACCCGGATCGGTTTGATAACCCTGAAAAGAAGGACGAAGCGCAGCAGAAACGCAAGTATTGGGCAGATCGGCATCTGCGGCAATGGGCGCAGGCTGCTAGGTCGCCCGAGACATGCCTCTTTACCGGTCTTCCGGCGGCTGCACTCGAACTGTCAGGAAAATTGCAACCGGGACGGATCGGGCGGGCACAGATGCCGCTGTTGCAGGGTGATGATTCGATCAACTTTTTCGTCAATGGTGATCCCGGGCTGCCGATGGCGCCGGAAGCGATCCTGGCGCTCCAATGCATGCCGCTGGGCTGCGCCAAGGTAGGAGGCGGGCTGCTGGCGGTACACTGTGATGATGAAGCGTTGACGATTGAGTTTGCCAAGCAGTTTTTGCAGCGTAATCGCGCCGATGTCGCCAAAGCGCAAGCGGCTAGCGAAGAGAAGCTGCCTGGTTCGCCGCGCAGCCCCAAGACGCTGCTTGTCAAGACACTTAACACCATTCAGAACCGGCAGGCGCAGGAGGAGTGGCGACGGCAACACCGTCCCGCCATCACGGCATACTATTTCAACAACGGTCAATCGCCATCGCTTGAAATCTACTATCTGCCGTTGCAGATCACCGGTTTCCTGAGCACCGTTCACACTCCGAAGTACCGCGCGATCTGGAACAAGTTGGTCGCGCGCAGCTGGCAGCGTCCGGCGGCGCCGGGCAAACGGGGAAAGGCGGCTGAACCGGCCAAGCCGCGCTTCAACTATTTGTTTGAGGACCTGTTCACCCTACCAGCGCAGGCGGCGCGCTTCGTACGCACCTATTTTCTGCGCATTCCCGATCTGCGCCGACCGGCGGATGACCCGCGCCGCGATTATTCGCCGCGCCGTGAAGCCAACCTCGTTTCATGGCCCATCGTCGAACTCTTTGTACAGGAGGTAATGCTTATGACCGATGACCGGGTGGCAAAACTGAAGGAACTGGGCGATAAGCTGGCCGACTACACCCGCTCTCAGGGCAGAAAAAGCTTCTTTCGCCAGTTTTTTACCGTGCAGCGCACTGATCACTTCCTGTCGCTGCTCAACAAGACCAACATCGACTATACCCGCTACAAGCGCGGCGCGGAGACGCTGTTCGATCTCGATAGCTTTCTCACCCTCTTTATGGAAGGTGAAGAGGTCCTGCGATCCGACTGGCGATTGATCCGCGATCTGGTGCTCATCCGCATGGTCGAGCAATTGCGCGACTGGATCGCTAACAACGCGGATGCTGTACCTTCCGAGGAGGAAGTTACAATTGCCGAACCAGCCTGACGTTTGCACTCGACCAACCCATCGTCTGCTGACGTGACCCTTCGGTTGCCGAACCAGCCCGACATTTCAACATAAGGAGAACACTGCCATGGCTTTCGTTACCGGTCTGCTCTTGATCGACGCGCCAGCGTCGGCGCTCAACAATCTCGGCAATATTCCCGGCGAGCGTGAGGAGAACACCGTCGGGGTCAAGGTCATCACGACCAAAACGGGCGCCTTCCCGTATGTCTCGGCGCAGGCTTTCCGCTACTGGCTGCGCACCACGCTCGAACGGCGCGTGCCGGAATGGAAAGCGTCGCCAATGTTCCGTGAAGAGAAGATTGCGTACACCGATGCAAACCCAATTCTCTATTGGGATGATGACATCTTTGGTTACATGCGCGCGCCCTCGAAGGCGGACACGGCAAAGAAGAGCCGTGAGGAGTCGGGGTTGCTGGCGGATGCCACGCCAGTCAAGGATACGGTCGCCCGCGCCTCCCCCTTCCGCGTCAGCACGCTGGTCTCGATTGCACCGGTCAACCCGACGAGCGACTTCGGCGTGATGTCGCGCCACGAAGGCTATCCTGTGCCGCACGAGCATCAGTTCTACCGCACCACGCTGAAAGGACTGTTTTCGCTCGACTTGTGGGGATGCGGTACATTCTCGTATCGCAACCGCACCGGGTTTCGCAATCTCGATGATGAGCGCGTCCGGCTGATCGGCGACGTTCCCGGCGTCGAGCATCTGAAGAATGAGCAGTCATATCGTTTGCCAAAAGAGGATCGACTGGCGCGCGTGAAGGCGCTCTTCAGCGGCATGGCGCAACTCGAGGGCGGCGCCAAACAGACGTTGCACTACACCGATGTCAGCCCGGCGTTCGTGATCTTCGCCGTGACCGCCGGCGGCAATCACATCTTCCATCATACCGTCGGCGCCAACCGCACCGGTCTGCCCGACGTGAAAATCGACGCCCTGCGCGACGCGCTGCGCGTCTTTGCCGATAGCATCCTCTCGCCAGTGTACGTTGGATGGGTGAAGGGCTACCTCGACGAAGCGCGATCTGCGTTTGAACAGTTCATCGACGAGCATAACGCAACCGCCGCCGACGCAGGACTGCCGCTTATCCATCTGAGCCATCCACGCGAGGCGTTTCTTGCCTTTGTCACGGCATGTGATGCGCATCCAGAATGGTTGGATTAGAAGTAACGCAAGGACGCAGAGGCGCGAAGGGTCGGCCAGGAGAGGCGCAAGCGTGGATGAGGAGCAACAACTAACATCTTTGCGTCTTCGCGCCTTTGCGTTGATCACCCTTCGCGTCTTTACCGTAGTGATTGGAACCAGCAATGCAAGTTCTCAAAATCGTGCTCGAAGGAGTGACGACCTCCTTCCGCTACCCGCACTTCATGCTAGGGACGCAGCCGACGTTTCCGCTGCCGCCGCCAGCAACGATCTACGGGCACGTGTGCAGCGCGCTGGGCGAATGGATCGAGCCGGACGGGGTGGCGTTCGCGTACCATTTTACGGCGGCTGGCGAGGGCGATGACCTTGAGCACATCCATGTGCTCTCGGCGTCGTCGGGCAAATTGCCTGGCGGCGAGCGCAAGGCGCTGGAGGGGAATATCAACCCCTTCCGGCGCCACATCCTGCTCTTTCCGCGGTTGACGCTCTATCTCAACCGACCCGACTGGATCGGCGCCTTTCGCAAACCGCGCTACCCGGTGATCCTGGGTCGCTCGCAGGACCTTGCCAGTTACACCTGGATTGAGGTGGTGGAGTTGAAACAGACGGAGCAGGCGTACTTTGAGCACACCATCCTGCCGTACTCAATGGCGACACAGGTTTCTGCCGGCGTGGTGGCGCTCATGCCGCGCTGGATCGACTACCGCAACCGCCGCCGACCGGTGTCTGCCCGCTATCTGCTCTTGCAGCAACGGGTGACAACCGATCGGATGTCGCGCTTTAGCGACCAGACGCCGCAGTACTGGAGCGACCCGACTGCACCTCTGGCGAATGGGTTGCCGTTGGGATTGTGGTTTCACACGTTTGTGGGAGCAAATGATGAAGCCCTCGCCATGGCCTGACTGGATGGATCATATGCTCGCGAAGAGTCAGCGGTACGGCGGCGAGACCCTGGCGGAACACACGTGGGATGTGCTGGTCAAACTGTCCGATCTGTATCGGCTGCGTCCGCACCTCCACAATGGAACGCGCCTCTGGCATTGCCTCTACTGGGCGGCGTTCCTGCACGACTTCGGCAAAGCAGCGCGCGGTTTCCAGCAGCGGCTGCGCGGCGGGCCCGCGTGGTCCCATCGCCACGAAGTCCTTTCTCTCGCATTCGTGGATGCGATCGCCCATGGTTTCACAGCGGCGGAACAACGCTGGCTTGCGGCAGCCATCGTCTCCCATCACCGTGACGAACCGGAGATCGCGCAGACCTACCAGCCGGGTCTGCGCCCGGATCCGCTGGTCGATCTGTGTTGCGAACTCGACCCGCCGGTGGTTGACCATCTTCAGCGCTGGCTGGCGGAGTGCGCCAATCCGTGGCGTGAGCAACTCGGATTGAGCGCAGTCGTCGATGCTATCCAACCGCAGCCCTGTCAGGTTGACGCGCAACGCATCCGGCATTGGCTGGACGTGTACCACCGCTGGGTACACGAACTGGCGGACGCGCCAGAAGCCGCGCGCGTGCCTGGCATTCTGCTGCGTGGACTGATCACCAGCGCCGATCATATGGCTTCCGCCCATCTGCGCCGGATGCCGCCGCCGATCCGGGGATCCTGGCGGACGCTGGCTGCGCGTGTGTTACGCCCCGGTCAGCAGCCCTACGCTCATCAGGAACAGAGCGCCTCGGTCGGTCCGCAATCGGCGCTCCTGATGGCGCCGACCGGCAGCGGCAAGACCGAAGCGGCGCTCTATTGGGCGCTCGGCAATGGCGATGCGACGCCGGCGCGCATCTTTTACACCCTGCCCTATCAGGCCAGTATGAACGCTATGTACAACCGCCTGCGTCTCACTTTTGGCAATGATGCCGTGGGATTGCAGCATGGGCGCGCCGTCCAGGCGCTGTACGCCCGTTTTCATGAAGGCGAGGAGTGGTCGGCAAGCGCTGTTCGACAAGCGCAATGGGAGCAAAACATCAACCTGCTGCATGCCCGCCCGCTCAAGGTGCTCAGTCCGTACCAGGTGCTGAAGGCGCTCTTCCAACTGCGCGGCTTTGAGGCAATGCTGTCCGACTACGCCGGGGCAGCGTTTATTTTCGACGAGATTCATGCCTATGAACCGGAACGATTGGCGCTGATCACCGGCATGATGCGCTACCTGCGCGAGCGCTTCGCCGCACGATTCTTTGTGATGTCGGCGACCTTCCCGCGCCTCGTTCGAAACTGTCTGCATACGGCATTGGGTGATGCGCCGATCATCAGCGCGGAACCGGCGCTGTTCGAGCGCTTCCGCCGTCACCGGCTGCACCTGCGCAACGGCGAATTGACCGACCCGGCGACGGTCACCGAGATCGTAGACGCTGTGCGCGGCGGCAGGCAAGTGCTGGTGTGCGCCAACACTGTCGCGCGCGCCCAGGAGATGCACGACCGCCTGGCACAGGCCGGACTGAACGACGATCACCTCATGCTGATTCACAGCCGCTTCACTTACGGCGACCGTAATCGGCTCGAACAGAACATTCGCACACGCTGCGGCAGCAATGTCCAACAACGACCGCCGCTGGCGCTGGTAGCCACTCAGGTTGTCGAAGTCAGTCTGGACATCGATCTCGACACGATCTACACCGATCCCGCGCCGCTTGAGGCGCTCCTGCAACGCTTCGGACGGGTCAACCGCAAAGGTGCGAAAGGCATCTGCCCGGTCTACGTCTTCCGCCAACCCGCCGATGGGCAGGGGGTCTATGGGCGCGACCGCAACCCGAAACAATCGGGACACATCGTGCGGGTCACGCTTGCCGAACTGGAGCAGCACAACGGCCAAATCATCAACGAAGCGGCGATCAGCCAGTGGCTTGACCGTATCTACGCCGACCCGACGCTCCACCAGCAATGGACTGAAGCCTATAAGCGGATGACGCAACATGTTGACCCGATCATCAACGGTCTCCGACCTTTCCTGAGCGACGAACAGAGCGAAGATGAGTTTGAGCGCATGTTTGACGGTGTAGACGTGATACCCCAATGCTTTGAGAGCGACTATGTCAATCTGCTTGTCAATGAGCGCTTTGTCGAGGCGAACAACTATCTGGTCAGCATCAGCAAACAACGTTTTGCCATCCTACGCAATAAGGGCAAAATCAGACCGGCGGCCGGGCAGCGACGGGTATGGATCGCTTCCCTGCCCTACGACTCGCGCAATGGTCTGTCATTTGGCGATATTATATCCGACTCAGACTGGAGCTGAAGAGCAATGCTGATCCATCACTTTCTTCTGACCTTCACCGCCGTCACCCCCCTCGAACTCGACGACAACGCCGGGGCTGCAGTGCGCGGCGCGATCGTCAATGCGCTGCTGGGGCGCTTCTGCGCCAACAAAGAGGCGCCGACCTGCGCCGACTGCCCGCTGCTCAATGTCTGCCCGGTAGCGGCGCTCGTCGCTCCCATGCGCGACGCCGGCGAAACCGGCGGCGAGCAACGCCCCCGCCCGTATGTCACCCGCCCGCCGCAGCCGCGCCGCTATGCGCCGGGAGAGACCCTGACCTTCGGGCTGGGGTTGTTCGGGCGCGCCGCTGAACTCTTTCCCTACCTGGTCATGGCAGCGCAGAGGATCGAACTCCAGGGATTGGGACGGCGCCTCCAGGAAAACAACGGTCGGCGCGGCGGAGTGCGCCTTCAGGCGATCGACGCTATCAACCCGCTGACCGGCGCAAAGCAGCTGCTCTTCCGCGCCGGGCAGCGCCAGGTCCACGCGCCCGGCATGCCCATCGGTCTGGCGGAGGTCGCGGCGTTCGCCGCCACCCTCCCCGACGAATGCCTGACCATCCGGTTCCTGTCGCCAATGCGCTTGATCGACGACAAACGCCTGGTCAAGCGTCCGGCGCTGCGCCCGCTCATCCAGCGGCTCGGCATCCGCCTGACCGACCTCTCCGCCGCGTATGGCGACGGTCCGCTGCCAGCAGCCGACGCGCGCGCCCTCCTGCCGCTGGCGGAGAGCGCCGTTCTGGAACACGACAAAACCCGCTGGCTCGACGTGACCAGCTACTCACGACGCAGCCGCCAAAGCACCCCGATCGGCGGCATGATCGGCGAGGCCATCTTCACCGGCAATCTCGGACCCCTGCGCGAACTCCTGGTCTGGGGCAGCCTGGTCCACGTCGGCAAAAACGCCGTCAAAGGCGACGGATGGTACACCGTTGAAGGTGGGAAGGTTGAAGGTTGAAGGTGAGAGTCCCCGCCCCTTGAGGTCTGCGCCATGGACCGAGACTGGGAACGGCATCTCGCTGGCACAAGCGAAAGGCGCAAAGGTTTCGGTTGAACAGGCAAACCCTAAAGGCTTGTGGAGTGCGCCTCTCCGTGCTCTCTGTGTCTCTGTGGTGTACACACGGTTGCAGGTGTCAAGGTGAAACATGAAAAAGAGAAGCGTAGCGCAACGCTCTGTGCTCTCTGTGTCTTTGTGGTTCAAATACAGCTGCAGGCGTTACGGTGGAAGGTGAAAAAGGTCAGGAAGGCTAACCCTCTGACCTCCAGTTCTCGCTTCCGGGTTCCTGGTCCTCGATCCTCGGTTCTTGGTTCTCAGTTCTCAGTTCTCACAAAGGAGACACGTTCATGCACCTCATCGTCGAGCAATTCGGCGTCTTCATCTCGAAGCACCAGGGTCGCATTCGCGTCATGAAAGAGAAAGAACGCCTGGCGGAAGTGCCGATCATGCACCTGGAGCAGATCCTCATTTGCAGCGACGGTGTCGGTCTGAGCAGCGACGTGGTGCGCGCCTGCGCCGAGGAGGGCATTCCCATCCATTTTCTCAACGGCGATCACGGGGGCGACTACGGCGCCTTCATGCATAGCGGCATCACCGGCATGGCGCTCACCCGCCGTGCGCAGTTGCGCGCCGGCGACGACGAACGCGGACTGCTCCTGGCGCAGGCATTCGCCGCCGGCAAAATCCAGAGCCAGGCGAACCTGCTCCGCTACGCCGCCAAGAATCGCAAAGAGAACGACCCAGACCTGTACAACAATCTGATGCGCACCGCTACCGAAATCCTCGACGCCCTCCCGCCGCTGCGCGCCGTGCGCGGCGTCCTCACCGACGAGACCCGCGCCGCGCTGATGGGCTTCGAGGGCATGGCAGGCGCGCGCTACTGGGCAGCCGTGGCGCGCATCATCCCCGACGACCTCGGCTGGCCCGGACGCGAAACGCGCGGCGCGCGCGACCGCTTCAATCAGGCGCTCAACTACGGTTACGGCGTGCTCCAGTCGCAAGTGCGCACTGCCCTCATCCTCGCCGGGCTGGACCCGAACGCCGGGTTCCTCCACGCCGACCGGCCCGGCAAACCAAGCCTGACCCTCGACCTGATCGAAGAGTTTCGCCAGGCAGTCGTCGACCGCACCCTGATCGGGTTGGTCAACCGCCAATTCGAGATCGGGCAGCGCGACGACGGCTTGCTCGACGACGCCACCCGCAAACGGATCGTCGAGCGCATCCTCGAGCGTCTCAACAGCACCGAGCCATACGAAGGCAAACGGCAGCCGCTGCGCCACATTCTCCAGTGCCAGGCGCGCCATATCGCCACCTTCGTGCGCAGCGAACGCCCAACCTACGAGCCATTTGTCATGGGATGGTGACGCCATGCGCTGCCTGCTGATCTACGACATCCCCGACGACCGCGCGCGGCAAAAGATCGCCGACGCCTGCCTCGACTACGGTCTGCAACGCATTCAGTACAGCGCCTTCAGCGGCAACCTCAGTCGCACCCACCAGCGCGAACTGATGACCGAAGTCAAGCGGCGGCTCGGCAAAAACGCCGGTAACATCCAGCTCTTTACCTTTCCAGACGACATCTGGAACGCGCGGCGCGTCATTACCCAGGGAGAAAGCCATGATTGACGAGACTTTCGAAGTGACCGACCTGCGACAGTGGGCATACTGCCCGCGCGTCGTCTACTACCAGTACTGCATGCCCGACATTCGTCCCATGACGAATCTCATGATCGCCGGAATGGAAGAACATCGGGCGGAGAGCGGGCGCGAAGAGCGACGTTCGTTGCGCGCCTACGGGCTAAAACAGGGCGAACGCTTCTTCGACGTACCCCTGCGCTCCGAAACGCTCGGACTGCGCGGGCGCGTCGATCTGGTCATCGCCATTCCCGACCGGCAACACGCCACGGAGGTGGTTGTTGTAGAATACAAAAGCACCGAAGACAAAGCCGCGCCGCATGTCAAACTCCAACTCACCGCCTACGCGCTTATGATCGAAGAAGCGTGGGGCATCCCGGTCAAACGCGGCTTCATCTACCACATGCCGGAGCGCAAAGCCGAGGCGGTGACGATCAGCGCCGCGCTGCGCGAACGAGTGCGCGCGGCAGTCGCCGACATCCGCGCAACCGTCGACCACGAACGCATGCCGGCGCCGCCTGCATCACGCCGGCAATGCGCCGTCTGCGAGTTTCGTCGGTTCTGCAATGATGTTGTATGAAGGGAGAGGCTAGGGGCTAGGGGTTACAGGGCGCCGACGCCGCTCCGGTCCCGCACGGCGCATACGATCAGGTGTGAAAGGGGAGGTTAGGGGCTAGGGGTTACAGGGCATAGAGTCTTGGCGCCGTTCCGCTCCACCGGGCAAGCCGGTCATGGGCGTCGCGCACTTCGTCGAGTTACAGGGCATAGAGTCTTGGCGCCGTTCCGCTCCACTGCGTCCTTGATTGCCTTTATGAGGTTAGGGGCTAGGGGTTACAGGGCATAGAGTCTTGGCGCCTCTGCGCCTTTGTGTGAGTTCATCGCCTTTGTGTGAGTTCATCCGAAAGGTGGCGCTGAGGTGAGAAAGGCGAGCAAGAGGCGCTCTCACCACCGACGATAGCGAGCAGCACAAACCAGGCGATTTCGCACATGCGTTCGCAACTCACCGGTTGCACGCCCAAAACGCCGCCTTCCAAAACCGGCGTGTCAAGAGTTTTTAGCGACATTCTGCGCTTCAGAAAGGGATAGCACATGCTTCGCAACTTGACGCAATTTTCGCGCAAAAAGCGAGTTGCGGAATCAGCGTATCCATGCTATGCTCCCGGTAGTACTGTGACACAGCAGGAAGGCTCAGGAGCGGCGAAGTGTCAGTGTTGCGAAGGATTACACGGACACGACCAGTTGCGGAGGTGGCAATTTCCGAATTTTCGACTCGCAGAAGAGTACTGAAACA